>NZ_JBHWLC010000079.1:0-37282 GCF_042730635.1 Streptomyces sp. NPDC059917 | reverse complement strand
GCCTACTGGACGTAATCGGGCGTTCCGACAACGCCGCGAGGCGCGGTACCAGGCGTCGCGAGCCAGGCGCTACTTTCGAAACACGCCCTAGCGCGTGCAGCGAAAGCGCGTGCGGTGGTGGTCGTCGCGTAGTACTCCTGGAGGCCATGGAGACACGTTTGTTCTCACTTGGAGTCGTCGATGGCCGTTCGCCGTGTCGTGCCCAACATCCAGTCGGAGGCCGCGCAGGAAAGCCGGGAGTTCTACGGCCTGCTGGGCTTCGAGGAGGTCATGAACCACGGCTGGATCATGACGCTCGCCTCCCCGTCCAGCCCGGCGGCGCAGATCAGTGTCATGACCGGTGACAAGACCGCGCCCGTCGCCCCCGACATGAGCGTCGAGGTGGACGACGTGGACGCGGCCTACGCGGCCATGCGGGAGAGCGGTGCGGAGATCGTGCACCCCTTGCAGGACGAGGAGTGGGGCGTGCGGCGGTTCTTCGTCCGCGATCCCAGCGGACGGGTGGTCAACGTGCTGGGTCATCGGTGACGGCCCCCTCCGCGCCCGCGGTGGAAGTGCCGGTCACAGCCACTCGTTGAGGCCCGCGACGAGGACGGCGCCCCGGCCTCTCGGCCACCGGCAACAGCGGCTCCGGCTCCCGCCGGTCGAGGCGCCGCCGGAGGTCACTGGTACGCCGCCCTGATCGGGACGCTCTCCGTCGTCGGGCTCTGGTCCTTGCGGTAATCGGCCGTCCAGAGCGGCTGGGAGCGGTCCGGGTCGCCGTAGACGGTCCCGCCGCCCTCGCAGAAGTAGTTGAGGCGCTGACCGGCGAGGCCGGAGGTGGCGCCGGAGGCGAAGCCGCAGACCTTGCCGTTGGCCAGCTCGAGGATCAGGGTGGTCGGGGCCGGGCTGCCCGGCGGGCGGAAGGAGTCCGCCGGGAGCGGCTGCGTCAGGATCAGCCGCTGCATGCGACGGGCGTTGCCGTCCATGCACAGCAGGACGTCGGCCGGCCCGTCGCCCGGGGCGAAGCAGGGGTCCAGGATGGTGCTCGCGGACATGCAGCGCCACGCGTCGGAGCGCGGGGTCTTGCTGGAGACCGTCCAACAGGATCCGGTGGTCTCCCCGGTGATCGTGACCCCCTCGGCCGGTTCCCCGCCCGCCATGGACCAGGGGGCGATGGTGTGGACGGCCGTGCGGCCGCCACCGGGGTCGCCGGGGGCCGACGGGGCAGGACCGCTCGCCGACAGCGGGGCGGCCGGACTCCGCGGCGGCGTCGCGGGGGCGCCCGACGCCGTGGCCCGCCGCTCCTCGGGGGAGCGCGAGGCGGAGGCCGCGCCGCCCCGCGCGTCGGGACCGTCCTGTCCGGACGGGAGCAGGCTCAGGCCCAGCCCGACGACGCCGCCGAGTGCGGCGGCGGCCGCGACGAACAGGCCCCGGCGCACCCACACCCCGCGCCCGGTGGGGGCGGACCCGCCTGCGGCGGCGGAACCGGCGGGCGGGACCGCGCCCCAGGAGGGGTCCTCGATCGAGGGCACGTCCCACCGGGCCGCGATCAGCGCGTCGTCGATCGGCGCGTCGTCGACGGGGGCGTCGTCGACCCGCGTGGGTGCGGTGGCATCCGGGCGGCCCACCGGCAGCACGTCGGTGGCCGCGCCGTCCAACAGCCGCGCGGTGACGACCGCCAGGGCCCGGGACATCGGCCGTTCGCCGGGTTCTTTGGCCAGACAGGCGACCAGGACGCCGTGCAGTTCGTCGGGCACGCCCGTCAGGTCGGGCTCCTCGCGCAGCACGCGGTAGGCCACCGCGTCCGGGGCCCCGGTGCCGAAGACGGGCCTGCCGGTGGCCGCGGCGGCGATGAGCGCGCCCCAGGCGAAGACGTCCCCGCGGCTGTCCGCCGACCCGTCGCGGTACTGCTCGGGGCTGATCCAGCCGGGAGTTCCGGTCATGACGCCGGTACGGGTCACCGCCGTGCCGTCCGTGACGTGGGCGATGCCGAAGTCGAGCACCCGGGGGCCGTCCGGGGACAGGATCACGTTGGCCGGCTTGAGGTCCCGGTGCACCACGCCGGCCGCGTGCACGGCGGCCAGCGCGGCCGCCGTACCGGCCGCCAGGAGGTGCAGCCGGGCCCCCGTGAGCGGCCCGTGCGCGGCGACGTACTGGTGCAGGGTGGGCCCCGGTACGTACGTGGTGACCAGCCACGGCGCGGCGGCGTCCGGGTCCGCGTCGACGAGGGGGACCAGACACGGCCCGGTGACCCGCCGCAGCACCCCCACCTCGCGGTGGAACCGGGCCCGGAACTGCGGATCGGCGGCGAGTTGGGGATGCACCGTCTTGAGCGCGACCCTGCGGCCGCCGCCGTCCAGGGCCGCGTAGACGACGCCCATGCCGCCCGTGCCGAGCCGTCCCACGAGGCGGTACGAGGCGATCGCCGGCGGATCGCCGGGAAGCAGCGGGCCCATCACGGCGGCGGGCACGGCGGGTACGGCAGGCACAGCGGATCCATCCCCCACGGTCGGTCACCATCACGCGCACGGGGCACGCTACCGCCCGGGCGGGGGTCGTTTCGCCGGGACGGACGACCTTCCCCCGGTCCGGCGACGTCCCCCGGGGCGCGGGACCTCCCGCCCGGCCCGGACCGGTCTCCGGCCGCGCCCGGCTACGCGAACGCGGCCAGCTCCCGGGCGAGCGTCGAGGCGCTCTGGAAGGTGGCGCCCAGCAGCGCCACGTGCTTCCAGTGCAGGGTGCCGTCCGGGGCGATCAGGAAGACCGACCGGCGCAGCCCGATCCCCGGAGCGCTCACCCCGAAGGCCCGCGCGACCTCGCGCCCCGTGTCCGCGAGCAGCGGCATCCGCAGCCCGTGCCGCCGCGCGAACCCCTCGTGGCTGTCGACGTCCTGCGGGCTGATCCCCCACACCGTGGCGCCGAGTTCGGCGAACTCCTCGAAGCCGCTGGAGTAGGAGCACAGCTGCTTCGTGCACACGGCGGTGTTGTCGCCCGGGTAGAACGCCAGGACCACCGGCCCGCCGCGCCGCTCGCTCAGCGTGTAGTCGCGCCGCTCGAAGGCGCCGTCCACCAGCTCGCCGCCGGGCAGCGTGAAGTCGCCCACCACCGATCCCACTTCCGGTCCTGCCGCCACAACCGTCTCCTCCGGCTCGTCCCGCCACGTCCCGCACGGCCACGTCGTCGTACGCGGGCGCAACGGTACGCGCCCCCGCGCGGAGGCCGACAGGAGCCCCGGGGCCACCGCCCCCGGGCGCGGAAGAGGGCCGGTCGGCGGGTGGGGCCGCTGATGCGACACTGTCTGGCGATCCGCCGAAGAGGAGTACGTACCGTGTCGATGTTCAGCAGCCTGCGCAAGGCCGTGCGCCGTGGCTACCGGCGCGCCGTGGACCTCAGCCACCCGGCCAGGTCCCCGCTCGGGACCGCCGTGGTGAACTGCGTGGTCTACCGGGGCGGCGTGCGCCAGGAGGACTGCGCCGACGCCGAGGAGGCGCTGCGCCGGGTCCGCAAGAACGGCGAAGGGTTCGTGTGGATCGGCCTGCACGAGCCGGAGCAGCGGGAACTCGTGGGCCTGGCCGCGCTCTTCGACCTGCACCCGCTCGCCGTCGAGGACGCCGCCCACGCGCACCACCGGCCCAAGGTGCAGCGCTACGACGACACGCTCTTCGCCGTCCTCAAGACGGTCCGCTACGTCGAGCACGAGCGGCTGACCGAGACCAGCGAGGTGGTCGACACGGGCGAGCTGATGGCCTTCGTCGGCGCCGACTTCGTGATCACCGTGCGGCACGGCGGCCACGGCTCCCTCGGCCCGCTGCGCGAGGCCCTGGAACGCGACCCCGACCAGCTGGCGCTGGGCCCGGCGACCGTGCTGCACGCCATGGTGGACCACGCGGTCGAGGACTACCTCTGCGTCACCGATTCGGTCCAGAGCGACATCGACTCCGTGGAGAGCACGGTGTTCAGCGACCACAGCGGGCGCGGCGACGCCGGTCGGATCTACCAGCTCAAGCGCGAGCTGCTGGAACTGCGCCGGGCGGTGGCCCCGTTGGACCGGCCGCTGCACCGCCTCGGCGCCGAGCCGATGCCCGCCGTCCCGGCCGAGATCCGCCCGTACTTCCGCGACGCCGCCGACAACCTGGCCCGGACCACCGACCAGATCGCCTCCTACGAGGCCCTGCTCGACTCGATCCTCCAGGCCCACCTGGCCCAGGTGACCGTCGCCCAGAACGAGGACATGCGCAAGATCACGGCGTGGGCGGCGATCGTCGCCGTGCCCACCATGGTCTGCGGGATCTACGGCATGAACTTCGACCACATGCCGGAGCTGCACTGGACCTACGGCTACCCGGCGGTCCTGCTGCTCATGGCCGTGTCCTGCTTCGCCATCCACCGGGGCTTCCGCCGCAACGGCTGGCTCTGACCCCCGGTCCGCCACCGCACCGCCGTGCCCACCAGGGCCGCGGCCGCGGCCACGGCGTAGGCCGCGGTCGGGGTGCCGGGGCCCAGGGCCGCGGGGGAGGAGGCGACGTAGGACGCCGCGCCCGCCAGGGCGGTCGGCAGCCACTCCCAGCGGCCGTCCAGGGCCACGAGGGCGATCAACAGCAGCGCGTACCAGGAGTACCCCGGGGTGAGCAGGAGGAACGCCGTGCCCGTCAGGAGCAGCGAGCCGTGCCAGGGGCGGGCCGGATCGCCCCGGCGCCAGACGTGGACGGCGACCGCGAGCAGCACGACGGCCACCGCGGGCAGCGACCAGGAGTCCGGGAGGACGAGGCGCAGCAGGGCGTAGCGCCCCTTGGCGGCGGGATCGTCGTAGCCCTCCTCCCGGGCGTAGCCGCCCAGGTAGCCGAAGACGGAGGAGCTGGAGGTCAGGACGTACGGCAGGTACGTCAGCGCCACCACCGCGGCGGCGGGGAGCAGCACGGCCGCCGCGTCGCGCGGCCGGCGCACGCCGGACAGCGCGCCCGGCAGCAGCACGGCGGGCAGCATCTTCGCCGCCACGGCCAGGCCGAACAGGGCCCCGCCCAGCGCCCGGCGGCGGGTGACCAGGCCCAGGGCCGCCACCGACAGGAGCACGGCGAGGACGTCGACGTGCGCGTTGTTCACCGCCTCGACGGGGACCGCCGGGCACCAGGCCCAGTAGGCGGCGCGGCGCGGGTCCGCGCCCCGGCGGCGCAGGATCAGCAGCAGGAAGGCCGTCACGGCGACGGACAGCAGGGCCCCGCCCACCTGGAGGGCCTTGTGGCGCACGTCGGACGGGGACAGGGCGTGCACGAGCAGGAACCAGCCCTCCGCCACCGGCGGGTAGATGGTGTGCACCCGGGGCCTGTTGATGCGCGTGCACACCCCGTCGGAGAGCGCCGCCCGGTCCGGCCCGGCGCACGCGGCGGCGCCCTGCGGGAACAGCCAGTCGTCGCGCAGCCGCAGGAGCGCGGGATCGGCCGGGGCGTGGTCGTAGGGGGAGGTGCCGGTGGCCTGCACCCGGCCGTCCCAGGCGTAGCGGAAGGAGTCGGTACTGGTGCGCGGCGGCGCGACCAGCCCGGTGGCGGCCACGGCGACCGCACCGGCCAGCAGCAGGGGGACGGCGTACCGGACGGGCGCCGCGCGCAGGGCTGCCACGGCCACCGCGAAGAGCGCCCACGCGGCGGCGTACCAGCCGGTCAGGGCGGCCTGGTCGGTGAAGAAGCCGTCCTTGCGGACGGTGGCCACCAGCGTCGCCACGAGCGCGACCAGGAGCGCGGCGGGAAGGCAGACGCGCAGGGCGGTCCGCAGGGCGGTCCGCGGGGCGCGGGGCCGGGCGGGTCGCAGCGGCTCGCGGACGGTGGAGGAGCGGGGGCTGGGCATGCGGCCAGCCTGGCAGTGGAGGAGGCCGGGGCGGGGCTCGCCGGGCGGGGCGTCCGCGTTTCGTAAGGTGTCGAAAGCCCCGTGCGGCGGCCCCGGCCGCTGTGATGGGAGGCATGACCGCACCGACCCGTCGCCGGCTCCTTCCGGCGCGACCGCGACCGCCCTCCTTCTCCGGGCCCCTGCACGACGCCCGCACCGCCACCGCCGTCGGGCGGTGGTTGGGCGCGGCCTTCGCCGTGTGCTTCGTGACCGGGCTGATCAGCCACTACCTCCAGCACCCGCCGTCCTGGGCGGCGAACGCGCTGCCGAGCCGTCCGGTGTGGGGGTACCGGGTCAGCCAGGGCCTGCACGTGGGCACGGGGATCGCGGCGATCGTGCTGCTGCTCGTCAAGCTCTGGGCGGTCTACCCGCGGTTGTTCGTCTGGCCGCCGGTGCGGTCGGTGCGGCACGGGCTGGAGCGGCTCTCGGTGGCGCTGCTCGTCGCCTCCGCCGTCTTCGAGGTCTTCAGCGGGCTGCTCAACATCGCCGAGTGGTATCCCTGGCCGTTCTCCTTCGTGCCGGTGCACTTCGCCGTGGCCTGGGTGGCCGCCGGTTCGATCCTGCTGCACGTCGCGGTCAAGGCGCCCGAGATCAGGGCCCATTGGAGCCGCCGCTCGCCCGGCACACTCGAACTCCCCGTGCAGGAGGGCCCCGACCGGCGGGCGCTGATGCTCGGGCTCGGCGCGGCGGTCGGCGCGGTCACCCTGACCACGGTGGGGCAGTCCGTCACCCCGCTCGCGCGCCTGGACCTGCTGGCCCCCCGCCACCCCGGGCACGGGCCGCAGGGGCTGCCGGTCAACCGCACGGCGGCGGCCGCGGGGGTGGGGGAGGCCGCGCTGCGCGACTGGCGGCTGGAGGTGCTCGGGCCCCTCCCCTACACCCTGACGCACGCCCAACTCCTGGCCCTGCCCCGGGCCGAGGCCCGGCTGCCGATCGCCTGCGTCGAGGGCTGGAGCGTGGAGGCGCTCTGGGGCGGCGTGCGGATCCGGGACCTGTTGGACCGGGCCGGGGCCCCGCCCGGCGCCGCCGTACGGGTCACCTCGCTGGAGACGGGCGGGGCGTACCGGGTCATGGAGATGGGCCGGACGTACGCCCGGGACCCGTTGACCCTGCTGGCCCTGACCCTGGGCGGGGAGCCGCTCTCGCCCGATCACGGCTTCCCGGCCCGGATCATCGCGCCGAACCGGCCCGGTGTGCTCCAGACCAAGTGGGTCGCCCGGTTGGCGGTGTTGTGATGCCCCGGAACGCGCCGCGGTACCTGCTCGGCGGCATCGGGCTGCTGCTCGTCGCCGTCGGAGTCCGGCAGGTCCTCGCCCTGCCCGATCCCGGGGACGTGCTGGTCTGGCTCGGCGGCGGGCTCGTCCTGCACGACGCGGTCATCGCCCCGCTGGTCCTCGCGGTCGGGCTGCTCCTGGCCGCCGGGGCCCGGGCCGGGCGCTGGTCCACCGCCGCGCGGGGGCTCGTACGCGGGGCCCTGCTGACCGGGGGAGCGCTCGTCCTCGTCACCCTGCCGCTGCTGCTGCGCCCCGGCGCGCCGCCCAACCCGTCGGCGCTGCCGCTGCCGTACGGGCGCAACCTGCTGATCGTGCTCGGCGCGGTGCTGCTCCTGGCTTCGGCCGCCCTGGTGGGTCTGGCCGTGGCGGGTCGCGCGCGCGGCGGCGGGCCGCCGTCCGCGCGCACGGAAACGACAGCGCGGCGCAAGGACGCGACACCGCCGCGGGAGGACACGACACCCCAAGACTGAATCCGGTTCTAGTTTTCGGGGTCGCGGCACTAGGAACCTGCAGGCCCGCTCGCTACCCTCCGCGCATGATTTCCACGGTTGTCTGGGGTACCGGCAACGTCGGCCGCGCGGCCATCCGTGCCGTCGAGGCCCACCCGGCCCTCAAGCTCGCCGCAGTACTCGTCCACAACCCCGACAAGGTCGGCCGCGACGCGGGCGAACTGGCCGGGCTCACCTACGCATTGGGCGTTCCGGCGACCGACGACATCGCGTCGGTCCTGGCCGCCGGTCACCGGGCCGTCGTGTACGCGGCCTCCGGCGACGTCCGCCCCGACGAGGCGCTCGACGACATCGTCCGTGCGGTCCGCTCGGGCGCGGTCGTCGTCAGCCCCGCCCTCTACCCGTTGTACGACCACCGCAGCGCCCCGCCCGAGTTCCGCGATCCGGTGCTCGCCGCGATCGCCGAGGGCGGCGGCTCGCTCTTCGCCTCGGGCGTCGACCCCGGCTGGGGCAACGACGTACTGCCCCTGCTGATCAGCGGACTCGGCTCCACGGTCGACGCGATCCGCTGCCAGGAGATATTCGACTACTCCACCTACGACCAGCAGGACTCGGTCCGCCACCTCATCGGCATGGGCCACCCGATGGACTTCGAGCCGATGATGCTCATGCCGTCGATCCCCACCATGGTGTGGGGCGGGCAGATCCGCCTGATGGCCCGCGCCCTCGGCGTCGAACTCGACGAGATCCGCGAGACCTCCGAGCGCCGCGCGCTCGACGAGACCGTACGGACCGCCACCATGGGGGAGTTCGAGGCGGGCACCCAGGGCGCCATCCGCTTCGAGGTGCAGGGGATCGTCGAGGGCGAGGCCCGCATCGTCATCGAACACGTCACCCGGATCCACGCGTCCTGCGCCCCGGACTGGCCCACGCCCCCCGACGGCTCCGGAGCCCACCGCGTGGTCATCGAGGGCCGCCCCCGCATCGAGGTCACGGTCGAGTGCACCGACGAGGGCGACAACCGCTCGGCGGGCGGCAACGCCACCGCCGTGGGACGGCTGGTGGGGGCCATCGACTGGCTCGCGGCCGCCGACCCCGGCCTCTACGACGCGCTCGACGTGCCGCTGCGCCCGGCAGTCGGCAAACTCGGAAGGAAGCACCCATGACCGCCACCCACGCCACCGACACCGACGACCCGGGTTCCACCGGGTCCATGACCGGCCTGCACGTCGACATCCCCGCGGGCCAGCACCCGATCGAGTACGTCTGGGGAGACATGGTCCCCGGCATCGGGATGGCCGCCGCGAACTTCTCGCTGTCGGTCTACGCCCACACCACCCTGGGACTGCGGGAGTTCGAGGCGGCCCGGCTGCGCGTGGCGCAGATCAACGGCTGCGTCTTCTGCCTCGACTGGCGGACCGACCGCGACGGCGAGAAGGTCGAGGACTCCTTCCCCGACGCCGTCACCGAGTGGCGCACGACGGACGCCTTCGACGAGCGGACCCGGCTGGCCGCCGAGTACGCCGAGCGCTACACCCTCGACCACCACGGCCTCGACGAGGAGTTCTGGGGCCGGATGAAGGCGCGGTACACCCAGGTCGAGATCGTGGAGCTGAGCATGAGCATCGGTTCGTGGCTGGCCTTCGGCCGGCTCAACCACGTGCTGGGCCTCGACAGCGTCTGCATGCTGCCCGGTCAGTGACGCGGAAGCCGAACCGACCGTGACGCGCGAGAGGTGCGGGGCCGACCGGTGGCGTCCGGTCGGCCCCGCACCCGTTGCGCGTCCGCCCAGGTCACAGGTCGGTGGCGATGATCTTCTCGATGTTGCGCTCGGCGAGCGCGGTGATCGTCACGAACGGGTTGACGCTGGTGTTGCCGGGGATCAGCGCTCCGTCGATGACGTACAGGCCCGGGTGGCCGTGCAGCCGCCCGTAGTTGTCGGTGGCCTTGTTCAGGATGGCCCCGCCGAGCGGGTGGTACGTGAGGTGGTCGCCCCAGATCTTGTAGGTGCCGAAGAGGTCGGTCCGGTAGATCGTCCCCTCCTTCGAGTTGATCTTGTCGAAGATGGTCTTGGCCATGTCGATGGCCGGCTGCTTCCAGGCCGTCTGCCAGTCCAGGTCCACGTTGCCGGTGCCCGGGTTGTACGTGAACCGGGCGCGGTTGGGGTTCTTGGTGATGGACAGGTAGAAGGAGGCGTAGGTCTCGATGCCCGTCGGCAGCGGCGCCACCTCGGCGAACGCCCCGCCCGCGGCCCAGTTGTCGATGCCGCCGCAGGGGATGGTGGCCTGGAGCTTGCCGGTCGGGTCCCACATGTGGTTGGCCCGGCCGCACATGACGTTGCCGTTGTCGCCCCAGCCCTTGCCTATCTCGTCGTTGAGGTTCGGCAGCAGGCCGGTGGCCTTCAGCTTGACGAGCAGCTTGCTGGTGCCGACGCTGCCCGCGGCGAAGAAGACCTTGTCCGCGGTCACGCTCTTGGTGGCGACGGTGTCGCCGGTGGTGTTGAGCTGCTGCATGACGACGGTGTAGCCGCCACCGGCCGAGGGGGAGACGGTGGTGACCTTGTGCAGCGGGGTGATCGAGACCTTGCCGGTGGCCTTCGCGGCCGCGATGTAGGTCTTCTGGAGGGACTTCTTGCCGTTGTTGTTGCCGTAGAGGATCTCCCCGTCCAGCGCCGACTTGGTGGCGGTCCCGGCCGCCTCCTTCTTCATGTAGTCCCAGTCGTACACGTCGGGCACGAAGACGAAGGGGAAGTTGGAGCGCTGGGCGTGCTTGCGGCCGACCCGGGCGAACTGGTAACAGTCCACGGTGTCGAACCAGGCCGGGTCGACCAGCCCCACCCCGAGACCGGCGTTGGCGCGCGGGTAGTAGGTGTTGTACATCTCGTCGGCGTCCACCGACGGGAGCACGGCCCCGAAGTTCTCGCGCTTGGGCGTGACCGCCATGCCGCCGTTGACCAGCGAACCGCCGCCGACGCCGCGGCCCTGGTAGACGGTGATGCCCGCGAAGTCCTCGGCGTCCAGGATGCCGGTGTACTTGGGGATGTCCTTGTCGATGGGGAACCCGAGGAAGTAGTTCAGCGGCGCCTTGGTCTTGGTGCGCAGCCAGTACGAACGCTGGTCGGGGTTGAGCGTGTTGCAGAAGATCTTGCCGTCCGGCCCGGGGGTGTCCCAGGCCATGCCCATCTCGATCATCTGTACGTCGACGCCCGCTTGGGCGAGCCGCAGCGCGGCGACGGAGCCGCCGTAGCCGGTGCCGATCACCAGGACGGGGACGTGGGCCCCGTCGGTGATCGGCGCGGCCGAGGCCGTCGCGGCGGAGGCGTTCGAGGCGGCGCCGCGCACCTGCGCCGCGTTGGCTCGACCGGCTACGGCCATCGCCCCTAGAATAGAACCTGTTCCTGCGATGAACCCACGGCGTGAAAAGCCCTTGGATCCCTTGTCGGGCATGGCGGAATCGCTCATGTGATCTTCCTCACTCTCGGCGGAGTGAGAACAAGTTCTACTGTCGCTTGCGTGAAGAGTCACTAGATACGTCTAAGTAACTTGCGGTCGGTAGAACCCCTGGAGCCCCGGCCGGAGCCGCACGAAGGTCCGGCCGTCGGCCGTCCACCGCTCCGCCGCGACCCAGCCCGTCGCCCGGGCGTGCGCGTCCAGCGCAGCGGCGCCGACCCGGGCCCACGGGAACGGCGCGCCGACCGCGCCCCGGCCGTCGTCGACCCGCACCACGTACCGCTCGTCGAGCCCGTCCGACACCGGCCCGTCGCCCGCCGCGCACTCGACGATCAGCGCGCCACCGGGGGCGGTCACCCGCGCGAGGCGCCCCAGCAGCGCGGCCGGATCGCCGCCGATGCCGATGTTCCCGTCGATGAGCAGGGCCGTGTCCCAACGGCCCTCCCCGGGCAGCGGTTCGAAGACCGAGCGGTGCAGCGCCGCCCCGCCCGAGCGGTTCGTCCGGGCCACCGCCTCCGGGCTCACGTCGATGCCCAGCGCCCGGTGGCCCCGTGCGGCGAGCGCCGCGACGAGCCGGCCCGGCCCGCAGCCGATGTCCAGGGCCGAACCGCGACAGCGGTCCAGCACCGTGCGGTCCGCCGGATCGGGGCCCTCGCACCAGCGCTCCACGTCCAGCGGCAGCAGCCAACCGTCCCCGCGCCGCAGGAAGAGCGGCCCGCGACCGCTGCGCAGGGCGCGGGTATAGGGGTCCGCCGTCCAGGCGGCCGCCGGGACCGCGCCCGTGGCCGCGGTGTCGACGGGGCTCACCGGCGGACCGCCGGAGCCGGGGCGGGCGCGACCAGTCCCGCGTGCACGGCGGCGAACCGGCTCCGCGGCGCCGCGGCCGCCACCAGCCGGGCGTCCTCGGCGTCGTCCACGTCGCGCAGGACGGGCAGCCGTCCCACCCGCAGCCCGGCCGCGCGCAGCCGCTCGTACTGCGCGGCGCCCGTCCCGGGAACGGACATCGGGACGCCGCGCAGCAGCCCCGGATCCGGTACGGCCAGCCCGAGGGCCCAGAAGCCGCCGTCGACCGCGGGTCCGAACCACGCGTCGTACGTCGCCCAGGCCCGCGGACCGGTCGCGACGGCCAGTAGCTCCGGTGTGACCTGGGGCGTGTCCATGCCGATCAGCAGCGCGGGACCGGCGCATCCCGCGAAGGCGGCCGCGAGCCGCTCGTCCAGCGTCCCGGCGCACTGCGCGACCACCTCGAAACCGGACGGCAGCCAGGGCCCCGGCCGACCGTCCAGCACCAGCACCCGCCGCGCGGCCGGGGTCCCGGCCACGACGTCCAGGGTGTCGGCGAGCGCGGCCTCGGCGAGGGAGGCGGCCCCGGCGGGGCTGAACGGCGGGGTGAGCCGGGTCTTCACCCGCCCCGGCAGCGGCTCCTTGGCGATCACGAGCAGGGTGGTGCCGGTGGTCCCCGTCGGCCCGGTCATCGCGCACCCCCGGCCGCGGCGCCCGCGTCGGCGACCGGAGCGCCGACGGTGGCGGTGGCAGTAGCGGTGGCGAGCGGCGGCTGCGCCAGGACGCGGCTCATGTCGCGCACCGCCTGCCAGGTGCCCCGCCAGGTCCCGGTCACCTTCGATTTCCCCGCGCGCGTCAGGTACGGCACGTCCACCTCCCGGATCCGCCAGCCCGCGTCGGCCGCCCGGACCACCATCTGCAACGGGTAGCCGCTGCGCCGGTCGCTCAGCTCCAGAGCGAGCAGGTCCGCCCGCCGCCCGGCCCGCATGGGCCCCAGGTCGCGCAGGCCCAGCCCGGTCCGGCGGCGCAGCAGCCGGGCCAGCGCCAGGTTCCCGGCCCGCGCGTGCAGCGGCCAGGCGCCGCGGCTCGGGCGGCGCCGCCCGAGCACCAGGTCCGCCCCGTCGGCCGCGACCGTGGCGACGAACCCCGCCAGCAGCCCCGGATCGAGGGAGGCGTCGCAGTCGCAGAAGCAGACGACGTCCGCCCGCGCGGCCAGCAGCCCGGCGTGGCAGGCGGCGCCGAAACCGCGCCGGGACTCGGTCACCACCGTGGCGCCGAGCGCGCGGGCGATCTCGGCGCTGCCGTCGGTGGAACCGTTGTCCACGACCAGGGCGCGCCACCCGGTCGGGATGCGGGCGAGGACCCAGGGCAGGGCCTCGGCCTCGTTCAGGCAGGGCAGGACGACGTCGACGGACGGGGGATCCGGGCGCACCGGATCCTGGATTGCTGAGTCTGCTGTCACACGTTTCACCGTAGGAACGACCGGGCCGGGAAAGGGCCATCGACTCCTTACGAAACGCGGACGTCACCCCGTCCGGGCGCCGCGCCGGTCCCGCCGCCGGACCACTGGTGGGAGGCTGGGCGCATGAGCATGGAACCCCCGCCCGCGCGGATCCTCGTCGTGGACGACGATCCGACCGTCGCCGAGGTCGTCAGCGGCTACCTGCACCGCGCCGGCTACGCCGTCGAGCAGGCCGCGGACGGCCCCGCCGCCCTGGCCCGCGCCGAGCGCAACCGGCCCGACCTGGTCGTCCTGGACCTGATGCTGCCCGGGATCGACGGGCTGGAGGTCTGCCGCCGGCTGCGCGCCGCGGGCCCCGTACCGGTGATCATGCTGACCGCGCGCGGCGACGAGGACGAACGGATCGCCGGGCTGGAGGTCGGCGCGGACGACTACGTGACCAAGCCCTTCAGCCCCCGCGAACTCGTCCTGCGGGTCACCTCGGTCCTGCGGCGCAGCCGCGCGGCCGAGCGGGAGGCGGCCGCGGCGGCCGCCCCGCCCGTGCTCGTCGGCGCCGGGCTCGCGCTCGATCCGGCGACCCACCGGGCCACGAAGCACGGCGCCGAGCTGGCGCTGACCCTGCGCGAGTTCGACCTGCTGGCGCACTTCCTGCGCCACCCCGGGCGGGCGATCGGCCGCGAGGACCTGATGCGGGAGGTGTGGGGCTGGGACTTCGGGGACCTGTCCACGGTCACCGTGCACGTACGGCGGCTGCGCGCGAAGATCGAGGACGATCCGGGCAGCCCCCGGCTCATCCAGACGGTCTGGGGCGTCGGGTACCGCTTCGACTCCGGACCGCAGGACTCGCTGTGAAGGACGTCGCGCTCATCGCGCTCTTCGCCCTCGGCGGGGCGGCCTGTGCCGGGGTCCTCGGCGCCGCCGTCCTGCGGCTGGTCCGCCACCGCTCGGTGACGGTGTCCCTGACCGTGGTGGGCGCCGTCACCGTCACCGCGATGCTCGCCGGTACGCTCGCCGTCGCGCAGGCGATGTTCCTGTCCCGGCACGACCTGGGCGTGGTCACCCTGGTCGCCGCCATGGCCGCGGTGGTCTCGCTGGCCACGGCGCTCATGCTGGGCCGCTGGGTGGTCGCCCGCAGTCGGGAACTCTCCCTCGCCGCGCGGGACTTCGGCGACGGGGGCAGCTTCGCGGCGCCGCTCGGCCAGGCGACCGCGGAGTTGGCCGCGCTCTCGCGCGAACTGGCGGCGACGAGCGCCAAACTGGCCGCCTCGCGGGAGCGGGAGCGGGCGCTGGAGACCTCCCGGCGGGAGCTGGTCGCCTGGATCTCGCACGACCTGCGGACCCCGCTGGCCGGGCTGCGGGCCATGTCGGAGGCGCTGGAGGACGGCATGGCCGCCGACCCGGGGCGCTACCACCGGCAGATCCGCACCGAGGTGGAGCGGCTGAACTCCATGGTCGGCGACCTCTTCGAACTGTCCCGGATCCATGCCGGGGCGCTCGGCCTGACCCTCAGCCGGATGTCGGCCTACGACCTGGTGGGGGACGCGCTGTCGGGGGTGGACCCGCTGGCGCGGGAGCACGGGGTGCGGCTGGTGGGGGAGGCCGTGGAGCGGGTGCCGGTCGAGGTGGACGGCAAGGAGATGACCCGGGTGCTGGCGAACCTGCTGATCAACGCGATCCGGCACACCCCGGCCGACGGGACGGTCGCGGTGGCCGCGGAGCGGCGGGGCGACGGGGTGGTGCTCTCGGTCACCGACGGGTGCGGGGGGATTCCGGCGGAGGACCTGTCGCGGGTCTTCGACACGGGGTGGCGGGGGACGGCGGCGCGGACGCCGCCGGCGGGGGCGGGGCCGGTGCCGCCGGCGGGGGCCGGGTTGGGGCTGGCGATCGTGCGGGGGATCGTGGAGGCGCATGCGGGGCGGACCGAGGTCCGCAACGTGCCGGGGGGGTGTCGGTTCGAGGTGACCCTGCCGGTGCGGTAGCGCTGGCGCCGGCCTTGGTGGGGGAGGCGGGGGCCCCCGGGGCCCTTCGGGGGCTCCGCCCCCGGACCCCCGCGCCTCAAACGCCGGCGGGGCTTGAATGGGGCCCGGCGGGGCTTGATGGGGCTGGTTTCAGTGGGGGACGGTTGCCGAGGGGCGTTGGGGGGCGTGGGCGAATTCGGTCATGCCTGTGGTGAAGGGGATCTGGGGGCGCCAGGCCAGGTCGTGGCGCAGGCGGGCGGAGTCCGCGGTGATGTGGCGGACGTCGCCGAGGCGGAATTCGCCCGTGACGACCGGGGGCGGGCCGCCGTGTGCGAGGGCGAGGGCGGTGGCCATCTCGCCCACCGTGTGCGGGTCCCCGCTGCCGGTGTTGTAGGCGACCGCGGTGCCCGCGGGACGGGCGCCGACCGCTTCCAGGGCCGCCACGTTCGCCTCCGCGACGTCCCGCACGTGGACGAAGTCCCGCCGCTGGGCCCCGTCCTCGTAGACCCGCGGCGCCTCGCCGCGGGCCAGCGACGAGCGGAAGAAGGAGGCCACCCCCGCGTACGGGGTGTCACGGGGCATGCCCGGCCCGTACACGTTGTGGTAGCGCAGCGCCACCGAACGGCCGTCCGTGCAGCGGGCCCAGGACGCCGCCAGGTGCTCCTGCGCGAGCTTGGTCGTCGCGTACACGTTGCGCGGGTCCGCCGGGGCGTCCTCGTCGACCAGGCCCGGCGCCAACTGCGCACCGCAGGACGGGCAGAGCGGTTCGAAGCGGCCCGCCCGCAGGTCCGCCGCCGCGCGCGGGGCGGGGCGGACCGTGCCGTGCGCGGGGCAGTCGTAGCGCCCCTCGCCGTAGACCACCATCGAACCGGCCAGCACCAGATCGCGCACGCCCGCCGCGGCCATCTCCGCCAGCAGGACCGCGGTCCCCAGGTCGTTGCAGCCGACGTACGCGGGCGCGTCCGCGAAGTCCTTGCCGAGCCCCACCATCGCCGCCTGGTGACAGACCGCGTCCACCCCGCGCAGGGCCTCCCGCACGGCCGGGGCGTCCCGTACGTCGGCCCGTAGGAACTCCGCGTCGGGCAGCTCCGGCGGACCGGGGTGCGCCGCGGGCAACAGGGCGTCCAGCACGACCGGATCGTGTCCACGGCGCCGCAGCGCCCCGACGATGTGCGAGCCGATGAATCCGGCTCCGCCTGTGACGAGTACTCGCATGGCCCGGACGCTACGCAGTCGCGGGTGCGATCGGGGCCGCGCGCGCCCGACGTAAGAATTCCGTCACCCGCGAGCCGGGATGGCTTGAACACGACATAAGGGGGGCATAAGTTCCTTCCGGCCCGCTCCATCAGGGCGGGCCGCCGTGATCCGTCCTCTGGGGGGATGCATGCACTGGTACACGGATGTGCTGAGGCGCTACATCGACTTCGACGGCCGCTCGCGCCGCCAGGAGTACTGGATGTTCGTCCTGTGCAACTTCGCCGCGGTGCTCGTCGTGGCGATCGTCGACAACGTGATCGGTACCTTCCCGCTGCTCTACGTCCTGTACGCGCTGGCCGTCCTGCTCCCCGGCCTGGGCCTCGCCGTCCGTCGCCTGCACGACACCGGCAAGTCCGGCTGGTGGATGTTCATCAGCCTGATCCCCGTCGTCGGCGGCATCTGGCTGATCGTGCTCATGGCCACCGAGGGCCACGCCCAGCCCAACCAGTACGGGCCGAACCCGAAGCTCGCGGGCTGAGGCCCGCCCCGCCGCGCCCGTAGCGCCCGCACACCCGGAGCGCCGCGTCCGACGTACCCGTCGGGCGCGGCGCTCCCGCCGTTCCCGGCGGGCCCGCGGGGGCCGGGGTGACGCGCGTCTCGTGGAAGCCGGGGCAGGGGGCTGTCGGAGCCGGGCCGATCACGAGATATCTTGATGTCGAGCAATGTTGCAGACGAGAGACGCAGACTGTGGAGCGGAGCATCCGGTGACTGACTCGACCATCATCTACACGCACACTGACGAGGCCCCGGCCCTGGCCACCCATTCGTTCCTGCCCGTGATCCAGGCGTACGCCTCGACCGCCGGCGTGCGCGTGGAGACGCGGGACATCTCGCTGGCCGGCCGGATCATCGCGAGCTTCCCCGAGCGTCTCGACGCCGACCAGCGCATCGAGGACGCCCTCGCCGAGCTGGGCGAGCTGGCCAAGACGCCCGGCGCGAACATCATCAAGCTGCCCAACATCTCGGCTTCGATCCCGCAGCTCAAGGCCGCGGTCGCCGAGCTGCAGGGCCAGGGCTACGCGCTGCCGGACTACCCGGACGACCCGAAGACCGACGAGGAGCGCGAGACCCGCGCCCGCTACGACAAGGTCAAGGGCAGCGCCGTCAACCCGGTCCTGCGCGAGGGCAACTCCGACCGCCGCGCCCCCGCCTCGGTCAAGAAGTACGCCAAGGCCCACCCGCACCGCATGGGCGCCTGGACCCCCGAGTCCAAGACCAACGTCGCCACCATGGGCGCCAACGACTTCCGCTCCACCGAGAAGTCCGCCGTGATCGCCGAGCCCGGCACGCTGCGCATCGAGTTCGTCGCCCAGGACGGCGCGACCACCGTGCTGCGCGAGTCCGTACCGGTGCTCGCCGGCGAGGTCGTCGACGCCTCCGTGCTGCACGTCGACGCGCTGCGCACCTTCCTCAACGACCAGATCGAGCGCGCCAAGGCCGAGGGCGTGCTGTTCTCCGTGCACCTCAAGGCCACGATGATGAAGGTCTCCGACCCGATCGTCTTCGGCCACGTGGTCCGCGCCTTCTTCCCGAAGACCTTCGCGCGCTACGGCGAGACCCTCGCCGCCGCCGGCCTGTCCCCGAACGACGGCCTCGGCACCATCCTGAACGGCCTGGGCGCGCTGCCCGAGGGCGACGCGATCAAGGCCTCCTTCGAGGCCGAGATCGCCGAGGGCCCGGCCCTCGCGATGGTCGACTCGGACAAGGGCATCACCAACCTGCACGTCCCGAGCGACGTCATCGTCGACGCCTCCATGCCGGCGATGATCCGCACCTCCGGCCACATGTGGGGCCCGGACGGCGCCGAGGCCGACACCCTCGCGGTCCTCCCGGACAGCAGCTACGCCGGTGTCTACCAGGTCGTCATCGACGACTGCCGCGCGCACGGCGCGTACGACCCGTCCACGATGGGCTCGGTGCCGAACGTCGGCCTCATGGCCCAGAAGGCCGAGGAGTACGGCAGCCACGACAAGACCTTCGAGATCGCCGCCGCGGGCACCGTCCGCCTCGTCGACGCCGCGGGCGAGACGGTCCTGGAGCAGGAGGTCGCCGCCGGTGACATCTTCCGCGCCTGCCAGACCAAGGACCTGCCGATCCAGGACTGGGTCAAGCTCGCCGTGACCCGCGCCCGCGCCACCGGCTCCCCGGCCGTCTTCTGGCTGGACGAGACCCGCGCGCACGACGCCCAGCTGATCACGAAGGTCAAGACCTACCTCGCCGACCACGACACCGATGGGCTGACCATCGAGATCCTGTCGCCGGAGAAGGCCACCGCCTACTCGCTGGAGCGCATCCGCCGCGGCGAGGACACCATCTCGGTGACCGGCAACGTGCTGCGCGACTACCTGACGGACCTCTTCCCCATCCTGGAGCTGGGCACCAGCGCCAAGATGCTGTCGGTCGTCCCGCTGATGAACGGCGGCGGCCTCTTCGAGACCGGCGCCGGCGGTTCCGCCCCCAAGCACGTGCAGCAGCTCGTCAAGGAGAACTACCTCCGCTGGGACAGCCTCGGCGAGTTCCTCGCGCTGGCCGTCTCCTTCGAGCACCTCGCGCAGACCACGGACAACGCCCGCGCCCAGGTGCTGGCCGACACCCTGGACCGCGCCACCGGCACGTTCCTGGACGAGGACAAGTCGCCGAGCCGTCGCCTCGGCGGCATCGACAACCGCGGCAGCCACTTCTACCTCGCCCTGTACTGGGCGCAGGAGCTGGCCCGCCAGACCGAGGACACCGAGCTGGCGGCCTCCTTCGAGGCCCTCGCGAAGACCCTCGGCGAGCAGGAGGCGACCATCGTCGCCGAGCTGATCGCGGTCCAGGGCTCCCCGGCCGACATCGGCGGCTACTTCCAGCCCGACGTCGCCAAGGCCTCGGCCGTCATGCGTCCGTCCGCGACGCTGAACCAGGCGCTCACGCTCCTGGGCTGATCGGCCCCGGTCGATCCACCCGCGCGCAACGCTCCGCCCCGGCCCGGAACCCTCCGGCCGGGGCGGTCGTGCGTGCGCGGGTAATCCGGTTGTGGGCCGGGACCGGCGGCGGCTAGGAATACCGGGTGATCAATGGACACCTGGCCGGGCTGCGCGCCCGGCACCCCGATGACGTGGCCGTCCTCCATGCCGAGCTGTACGACGACGTGACCACCCACTCCCGGGCCAACGCCCAGCCCTGGCGCCCCCTGCCCGCCACGGGCGGACACTCGCCCTTCGAACCCGCCGGGGCCTCGGAGAAGTCCGCCTGCTTCTCGGTGGTGGAGCTGTCCACCGGGCGGCTCGCGGGCGAGGCCGTGCTCTGGGGCATCGACACGCACAACCGCTTCGCGCACGTCGGGCTGTCGCTGCTGCCCGGCAGCCGCGGGCGGGGGTTGGGGCTGGAGACGGTCCTGCTCCTGTGCCACTACGGATTCACCGTGCGCGGCTTCAACCGCCTCCAGCTGGAGACCCTCGCCGACAACGCCGCGATGATCGGCGCCGCCGAGAGCGCCGGCTTCACCCGCGAGGGAACCCTGCGCAAGTCCGGCTGGGTGGACGGCGCCTTCGTCGACGAGGTGATCCTCGGCCTGCTCGCCGAGGAGTGGCCCGGGCTCAACCTGCCGAGCGCTCCGCCTGCAAGCGCTCGATGAGCGCGTGCAGGACCGCCCGGTTCGGCAGCTCGCTCGCCTTGCTGTGGAGCGACTCCTTCCCGTCCACGTCCCGCACGGCCACCCTCGACCCCGGGTTCTCCACGAAGGCGTCGAAGTCGTCCCAGGTGACCGTGCGGGCGTCCCGGTGGATGCCGGTGGCATCGACCGAGAGCGGCCCGAACTCCACGGCCCGGCCGGAGCGGACCGTCTCCAGGGCGGCGGGCAGCAGGTGCGCCATGATCCGGGCGGACGCCTCGGCCATGAGCGCGTCGCCCTCCGCGATCCCGCTGAGCATCACCTCGAAGTCGCCGTCGCCGTCCCGGGAGAAGTGCATCTTCGTGCCGTGCGACCGGGTGGGCTCCACGCCGTCCGCGGTCACCTTCATCGGCGGCTGGTAGAGACCGACCTCGTAGGAGGAGACCTCGCTCCAGAGCAGGGCCCGCTGCTTGCGGCCCGCCCGCCCGAGCAGCCCGTTCTCGTACAACTCGACCTCGTCGTACGGTTCGATGTTGATGGTCCACATGCTGTGGCGCCAGATCCACAGGAACGCCGCCCCGCCGAGGACCAGGGGCAGGAGCGCGAGGAAGGGCGGTTTGCCCGCCACGAGCATGCCCAGGCTGACCATCGCGAAGAAGAACACCACCGCGCCCACGCTGAGGTTCACGGACCTGCGTCGGCGCGCCCTGGACGGACCGCTGCCGGAACCCGCCGCGAAGGTCCTCTCGTGCCTGCCCAAGGCCGCCGGTACGTCCTGATCACTCATCACGTCCCCCTCCATGTACGCCTGTTGGCGATCGGGCGACCATTGTGGAGGCAGACGCCCGCGCCCGGAGACGGAAACGGAAACCGCGTCAGAGGCGGTGGACCCGCTCCTGTTCCAGCGCGAGCGGATAGCGCCCGGCGGCCAGGATCCGCAGCCCCGGCGCGCGGGCGAGCAGGGCCCGGAGCCAGTTCAGGGCCTCGGGGGTGAGCCGGTCGGAGCCGTCCAGGACGAGCAGCATGTCCCGCTCCGCGAGCCACGAGGCGGCGTTGGCCGACCCGCGCGGCAGGTAGGGGATCCCCGGTACGGTGCCCAGCGCACCGACCAACTCGCGGACCCCGGAGGCGTATTCGAGGGTGACGACGGCCACCCCGTCGCAGAAGTTGGAGGTCAGGCGCCGGGCCATCTCCCGCACCAGCAGGCTCCGCGGAGCGCCGAATCCTCCCGTCACCGTCAGCACCCGCCCCCGCCGGACGGCGGTGAGCAGCCGGGACAACTCGGCGGAGGTCGCCGGCAGCGTCCCCGTGCACCCCGGTTGCCGTTCCTGTCTCCCGTTCGGATCCCCCATCGGCACGATGCCCCCCATTGCATGCGTGGCCCAGCGCGGCGCCAGGGTTGATTCGAGCCGCGTGCGGTCGATTATGCGCCAGTTGTGCCGTAAGGCCAGGGGAATTTCGCATTCCGTACCGGGTGTTGACCGTCCCCCGGCCGTCGAGACGCTCTGCGTAGTCGGCGTGGTCCCCGTGACGTACGTGCCCGGCCCGACCGGAGGGGGAACGGTTGTCCGGATGTCGGGAATCGGCTCTACTGCTGTGCAGCCCCGGACACGGGCACGTTCCGGAAAGGGGACCAGGATGAGTGCGCAGCGACCGGGCCGACCCTTATCGCACCGGCGCCGACCGGGCCCGCGCGGCGGCCGGATGCTGCTGGCCGCGCTCGTCGCGGGCTTCCTCCTCGTCGGGGTGTTCGCGGCGACGGGCCTCGCCTGGGACCCCTTCTCCGCGGGTGACCGCCGCGGCCGCTCGGCCCCCGACATCGGCGCGCCCTGGTCCGTCGGACCCGGGGACCGCGGCGGCTCTCCCGGTGCTCCGGGGAGCGCGGCCCCCGACGCGAGCCCGGACCCCGACGCGTCCAAGGGCGCGGGCGCCGGGGGCGCGGCGGACGGCGGCGGACGGCCCGCCGGGGCCCTGCCCTTCGACCTGCCGGACGCCACCGCGCTGCGCGCCGGCAAGAAGCTGGTCTTCGCCCACTACTTCACCCCCTACCCGCTCTCCCTCGACAACGCGAGCGCGGACGGCGACTACTACACCCGCAACTACCTCGCCCCGGCGGGGGAGAACGGCAAGCACGAGCGCTACGGCGGGCTGCTGCGCGACCGGCCGTTGCCCGTGCCGCCCCAACAGGGCGACTGGGAGCTGGCCAACCTCCGCCAGGAGGTGCGCACGGCCCGCGCCGCCGGGATCGACGGCTTCACCCTCGACCTGCTCTCCCTCTCCGGCCCCAACTGGGACCGCGCCAACCTCCTCATGGAGGCGGCCCGTTCGGTCGACCCCGCCTTCAAGATCATGCTGATGCCGGACATGACCTCCCTCAAGACCGACGACCCGGCCGTGCTCGCGACCGCGCTCGCCGCCCTCGCCGCGGCGCCCGCCGCGCACCGCCTGGGCGACGGTCGGCTGGTCGTCTCCCCCTTCAAGGCCGAGGAGAAGGACGTCGCCTGGTGGAGCCGGGTGATCGACCTGCTGAGGTCGAAGCACGGCATCCGCACCGCGTTCGTCCCGCTCTTCCTCGACTTCGCCGCGCACGGCGCGCGGTTCGCGCCCATCAGCTACGGGTTCTCCGAGTGGGGCAGCCGCAGCTACGTCGGCCAGGACGGCGCGGCCGACGACGTCCGGCGCGCGCACGAGGCGGGCAAGATCTGGATGCAGCCGGTCTCCGTCCAGGACGCCCGCCCCAACCAGGGGATCTACGACGAGGCCGGGAACACCGCCACCCTGCGCTCCACCTGGACGCACGCCATCGACGACGGCGCCGACTGGGTGCAGCTGACCACCTGGAACGACTACTCGGAGGGCAGCCAGTTCGCCCCCTCCCTGCACAACGGCCACACCTACCTGGACATCTCCTCCTACTACCTGACCCGGTTCAAGACGGGCTCCTGGCCGCGGATCGTCCGGGACACGCTCTACCTGACCTCGCGCACCCAGTTCGCCGCGGCCGACCCGACCGGGACCCAGTCCCTGGTGATGTCCCTGCGCAAGGGCAGCGCCGCGCCTCGGGACGCGGTGGAGGTGCTCAGCTTCCTGACCGCCCCGGCCACCGTCCGTACCGCGACCGGCGGGGACGCGGACGCCTACGAGGCCCCCGCCGGAGTCCGGTCGCACCTGCTGGAGCTGCGCTCCGGCACCAGCTCGGCCCGGGCGGTCCGCGACGGGGTCACCTCGACCTCGGTCGAGCTGTCGTACCCGGTGGACCGCACGGTCGCGGTCCAGGACCTCCAGTACTACGGGGCGACCAGCGGCCGCACGTCACCGTAGGGACTTTGGGACCCTCTCCCGGGACGAAGGTCACCCAATATCTTGTGGTCGCGCTGGGCGGTCATATCCATATGTAGTGTTGGCCCTGCCGGTTCGGCGGGGCCACGCTCATGTCCGCCCCGACCGAGGCAACAGGGAACCCGATGCGAATCCGGGACTGCCCCGCAACGGTGAGCGCACGCCCTTCCCCCGACGGGGACGGGGCGCCGCGCGAGTCCGACACCTGCCGGCCAACGAACCACACTTCCGTGCCGAGCCTCGTGGGAGGGCTGCCGTGACCGCTGCCGTAGACGCCGTGGAGACCGTGACCGAATACCTGGAGCGCCGGGACTGGAGGGTCAACGCCAACGCCAACCAGGGCTACTCGCTCGGCGGCCTGATCCTGAACGCGGCGGGCAAGGTGACGGCGAACTACTGGCTGGAGCGCGTCTACCCGGCCGAGATCGCCGCCGCCCACCGCGAGGGCGACTTCCACATCCACGACCTGGACATGCTCTCCGGCTACTGCGCGGGCTGGTCCCTGCGCACCCTGCTGACCGAGGGGTTCAACGGGGTCCCCGGCCAGATCGACTCCGGCCCGCCCCGGCACCTGTCCTCGGCCGTCGGCCAGATCGTCAACTTCCTCGGCACCCTCCAGAACGAATGGGCGGGCGCCCAGGCCTTCTCCTCCTTCGACACCTACCTCGCCCCCTACGTCCGCCTCGACGCGATGACGTACGCCCAGGTCAGGCAGTGTGTCCAGGAGCTGGTGCACAATCTGAACGTGCCCTCGCGCTGGGGCACCCAGACCCCCTTCACCAACCTCACCTTCGACTGGACCTGCCCCGAGGACCTGCGCGATCAGGTCCCCGTGATCGGCGGGGTCGAAGCGGACTTCACCTACGGCGAGCTCCAGCACGAGATGGACCTGATCAACCGGGCCTACATCGAGGTCATGACGGAGGGCGACGCCACCGGCCGGGTCTTCACCTTCCCGATCCCCACCTACAACATCACCCGGGACTTCCCCTGGGAGAGCGAGAACGCCGAGCGGCTCTTCGCGATGACCGCCAAGTACGGGCTCCCCTACTTCCAGAACTTCATCAACTCCGAGCTGTCCCCGCACATGATCCGCTCGATGTGCTGCCGCCTCCAGCTCGACCTCACCGAGCTGCTCAAGCGCGGCAACGGCCTCTTCGGCAGCGCCGAACAGACCGGCTCCCTCGGCGTGGTCACGCTCAACTGCGCCCGCCTCGGCCACCTGCACGCGGGCGACGAGGACGCCCTGATGGCCGCCGTGGACCGGCTGTGCGAGCTGGCCAAGGACAGCCTGGAGCTGAAGCGGATCACCGTCCAGGACCTGATCGACGGCGGACTGTTCCCCTACACCAAGCGCTACTTGGGCACCCTGCGCAACCACTTCTCGACCATCGGGGTCAACGGGATCAACGAGATGATCCGCAACTTCTCCGGGGACGCGGACGACATCACCACCGAGGCCGGGCACGCGCTGGCCGTCCGCCTGCTGGACCGCGTCCGCGCCCGCATGGTGGAGTTCCAGGAGCGCACCGGGAACCTCTACAACCTGGAGGCCACCCCGGCCGAAGGGACGACGTACCGCTTCGCCAAGGAGGACCGGCGGCGGTACCCCGAGATCCTCCAGGCGGGCACGGACGCCAACCCCTACTACACCAACTCCTCGCAGCTGCCCGTCGGGTGGACCGACGACCCCTTCGAGGCGCTGGAGCGGCAGGACGAACTCCAGGCCAAGTACACCGGCGGCACGGTCCTGCACCTCTACATGACGGAGCGGATCCCCACCGCCGAGGCCTGCCGGTCCCTGGTGCGCCGCTCCCTGGAGCGCTTCCGGCTGCCCTACCTCACGGTCACCCCGACCTTCTCGATCTGCGCCGAACACGGCTACCTCGCGGGGGAGCAGCCCAACTGCCCGCACTGCGGAGCCGATTGCGAGGTGTGGACGCGGGTCATGGGCTACCACCGGCCGGTGTCCTCCTTCAACATCGGCAAGAAGGGCGAGCACGCCGAGCGCGTCCACTTCCGGCACGTCGGCGGAGCGCCGGGATCCGACACCGGCGCGGGCACGGGCGCAGGAGCGGGAGCCGGGGCGTGATCCGGATCGGCGGCTGGTCGCGGCTGTCCACCTGCGACTGGCCGGGCAAGCTGACCAGCACCGTCTTCTGCCAGGGCTGCCCCTGGCGGTGCGGCTACTGCCACAACCCCGACCTGCTCTCCCCGCTCGCCCCCGCCGCCATCGGCTGGGACGAGGTGCTGCGCCACCTCGCGCGGCGCACCGGCCTGCTCGACGGCGTGGTCTTCTCCGGAGGCGAACCCCTGCTCCAGCGCGACCTGGCCGAGGCGATCCGCGAGGCCCGCGCGCTGGGCCACCAGGTGGGCCTGCACACCGGCGGGGCCTTCCCGCGCCGCTTCGCCCGGCTGCTGGAGGAGGGCCTGCTGGACTGGGTCGGCTTCGACGTGAAGGCCCCGCCCGGCCGTTACGAGCGGGTCACCGGCATCGGTCACGCGGCGGCCTCGGCCGAGGCGAGCCTGCGCCTCCTGCTCGCCTCCGGCGTCCCGCACCAACTGCGCACCACCGTCGATCCGGCGCACCTGGACGCACGGGCCCTGGCGGATCTCGACGGCTGGTTGGCCGAACTCGGCGCCGGGAGTTCGGTCCGCCAGGTGATGCGGCCGTCCGCCGTGGCGTAATTGGCCCTACCGGATCATGCGGTCGCCCCCGCATGATCCGTCGGGGCAGCACCACCGCTGCCACCCGCCGCGCCGCACACCCCGGAGGCACCCGTGACCGAGCCCATCACCCCGTCGGCCTTCCCCGGCGGGGCCGGACTCTTCCGCCTGGACCCGGACATCGCCCACCTCAACCACGGTTCCTTCGGCGCCGTGCCGATACCCGTGCAGGACGCCCACCAGGCCCTGCGCGAGGAGATGCACGCCGATCCCGACACCTTCTTCGTCGGCGTGGGCGACCGGGTGGCCGCCGCCCGGGCCAGGATCGCCGCCCACCTCGACCCGGCCGCCGACCCGGAGGGCATGTCCTTCATCTCCAACGCCACCGAGGGCGCCAACCTGGCCCTGGACGCCCTGCGGCTCGCCGACGGCGAGGAGATCCTGGTCACCGACCACGGCTACGGCACCGTCGTCGAGGCCGCCGCCCGCCGCGCCCCGCTCAACCGCGTCGCCCTCGACCCGGACCTGCCCGACGAGGACGCCGTGCGCGAAGCCGTACTGGCCGGCCTCACCCCGCGCACCAAGGCCGCCGTCCTGGACCACATCAGCTCGCCCACCGCCCGGCTGATCGCCTCCCCGCGGCTGCTCGCCGACCTCGCCGAGCGCGGGATCACCACCATCGTCGACGGCGCGCACGCCCTCGGCATGCTCCCCGAGCCGCTCGCCGCAGGGGCCGACTTCTGGTTCGGCAACCTGCACAAGTGGGGCTACGCGCCCTCGGGCAGCGCGATCCTCTCGATCGCGGACCCGGCGCACCGGGAGCGGATCCGGCCCCTGGTCCGCTCCTGGGAGGACCACCTGGGCTACCCGCGCTCCGTGGAGGGCCGGGCCACCGTCGACTACACCGGCTGGCTCGCCTCCCCGGAGGGCCTGGACCTGCTGGCCGGGCTCGACGCCACCAAGGTACGGGCGCACAACAGCGCCCTGGTCGACTACGGGAGCGCCCTGCTCGCCGAGCTGCCCGGGGTGGTCCCGCTGCCGCACACCGAGGGGCTCGCGATCCGCGCGCTGCGGCTGCCGCCGGGCACCGCGCGGACCCCGGAGGAAGCCCGGGCCCTGCGCGAGGAGATCGCCGCGCGGCTGCGCATCCGGGTCCTGGTCTGGCCCTGGCAGGGCGGGGGCGGCATCCGCCTCTCCGGCCAGATCTACAACCGGCCCGAGGAGTACGAGCGCCTCGCGGCCGAGCTCCCCGCGCTCCTGGGCTGAGCCGGGCGCGGGCACGGGCCGGGGCCGGGCCCGGGCCCGACCCCGACGGTCAGTTCCGGCGGAGCAGGTACGTGTCCATGATCCAGCCCTTGCGGGCCCGGGCCTCCGTGCGCAGCTCCTCGATCCGCCCGGCCACCTCGGCCAGCTTCCCCGAGACCAGGATCTCGTCCTCGGTGCCGACGTAGGCGCCCCAGTAGATGAAGAGGTCCTGGTCGAGGTGGTGCGTGAAGGCGTGCCGGGCGTCCAGCATCACCACCACGTCGTCCACGTCCGCGGGCCAGCCCTCGGCCAGCCGGCGCCCGGTGGTGATCTGGACGGGACGGCCGACCCGGTTGAGGTTGGTGCGGTGGCGGGCCAGCAGCGCGGAGACGCTGCTGATGCCGGGGACCACCTCGTGCTCGAACTCCACCCGGCCCCGCTCCAGCACCTCGTCGAGGATCGCCAGCGTGGAGTCGTACAGAGAAGGGTCGCCCCACACCAGGAACGCGCCCGTCTCGCCCTCGGCGAGGTCCTGCGCGATGAACCGCTCGAACAGCTCGGCCCGCGCACTGCGCCAGCCGTCCACCGTCGGGGCGTACTCCGCCGGAGTGCGGTCCCGGTCGGGGTCGCGGCCCTCCACGAGGCGGTGGTCCGGGCGGGCGTGGGCGTCGAGCATCGCGCGCCGCAGCCCCGTCAGGTCCGCCTTCTCCTCGCCCTTCTCCAGGATGAGGAACGCGTGCGCGGCGCCGATCGCCTTCACCGCCTGGAGGGTGAGGTGGTCCGGGTCGCCCGCGCCTATGCCGATCACTGAGAACTTCTTCACCGGGCCATTCTGCACCCCGCTAAGGTGCGGTCATGCGGGTCGCCCTGTTCGTCACCTGCGTCAACGACGCGCTGTACCCCTCGACGGGGATCGCCGTCGTGCGGTTGCTGGAGCGCCTCGGGGTGGAAGTGGACTTCCCCCCGGGCCAGAGCTGCTGCGGCCAGCCCTCCTACAACACCGGCTACCGGCGGGAGACCGAGCCCCTGCTGCGGCGCACCGCGGCGGCCTTCGCCGGGTACGACCACGTCGTCACGCCCTCCGGGTCCTGCGCCGCGATGCTCCGCGAGCACTACCCCCGGATCGGGCGCAGGGCCGTGGCCGAGGGGCGCGGCGCCGGGCTCGCGGAGCTGGCGGCGGAGCTGGCCCCCCGGGTGTACGAGCTGACCGAGTTCCTCGTGGACGTCCTCGGGGTGAGCGACGTCGGGGCCTACTTCCCGCACAAGGTCACCTACCACCCGTCCTGCCACGGCCTGCGCTCCCTCGGGCTCGGCGACCGGCCGCGCCGGCTGCTCGCCGCGGTCCGGGGACTGGAGCTGCTCGAACTCCCCGGGGCCGAGGAGTGCTGCGGCTTCGGCGGCACCTTCGCCCTGAAGAACCCCGACGTGTCCGCGGCGATGGGCACCGACAAGATCCGCAGCGCCCGGGCCACGGGCGCCGAGGTGCTGTGCGGGGCCGACAACTCCTGCCTCGCCCACCTCGACGGGACCCTGCGCCGCGTCGGCGCGCCGCTGCGCGCCCTGCACCTCGCCGAGATCCTGGCCGCGACCGAGGAGGAACCCGCGCGATGACCGCTACGGGCCGCACCACCCCCACGGACCTGGGCATGCCCGCCTTCCCGCCCGCCCCGGCCCCCGCCCCCGCCCCCGCCTTCCCGTCCTTCCCCGACGCCGCCCGCGAGGCCGTGCGGGACGACACGCTGCGCGCCAACCTCCGCCGCGCCACCCACACCATCCGCGACCGCCGCGCCCGGGCCGTCGCGGAACTCGCCGACTGGGAGCGGCTGCGCGCGGCCGGGAAGGCCATCAAGGACCACACCCTTCGCCACCTCGACCGCTACCTGCTCCAGCTGGAGGCCGCCGTCACGGCGGCGGGCGGCACGGTCCACTGGGCGGCGGACGCGGCGGAGGCCAACCGGATCGTCACCGACCTGGTCCGCGCCACCGGCGAGCGCGAAGTGGTCAAGGTGAAGTCCATGGCCACCCAGGAGATCGGCCTCAACGACGCCCTGGAGGCGGCCGGGATCGCCGCGTACGAGACCGACCTCGCCGAACTCATCGTGCAGCTCGGCCACGACCGCCCCTCCCACATCCTGGTCCCGGCCATCCACCGCAACCGCGGCGAGATCCGGGACGTCTTCGCCGCGGAGATGGGCCGGTGGGGCCGTCCCGCGCCCGACGGCCTCGACGACGACCCGCGCGCCCTCGCGGAGGCGGCGCGACTGCACCTGCGGGAGAAGTTCCTGCGCGCCAAGGTCGCGGTGTCCGGCGCCAACTTCATGGTCGCCGAGACGGGCACCATGGTCGTCTTCGAGTCCGAGGGCAACGGCCGCATGTGCCTGACCCTGCCCGAGACCCTGATCTCGGTCGTGGGCATCGAGAAGGTCGTGCCGTCCTTCCGCGACCTTGAGGTCTTCCTCCAGACGCTGCCGCGCTCCTCGACGGCCGAGCGGATGAACCCGTACACGACGATGTGGACGGGGCTGGGCCCGTCGCGGGGGGCCGGGGGCGACGGCCCCCGCGCCTTCCACCTCGTCCTGCTCGACAACGGGCGCACCGACACCCTCGCCGACGAGGTCGGCCGCCAGGCCCTGCGCTGCATCCGCTGCTCCGCCTGCCTGAACGTCTGCCCGGTCTACGAGCGCGCGGGCGGCCACGCCTACGGCAGCGTCTACCCGGGCCCGATCGGCGCCATCCTCAGCCCCCAACTCCGCGGCACCGGGAGCGCGATCGACGCCTCGCTGCCCTACGCCTCCACCCTCTGCGGGGCCTGCTACGAGGTGTGCCCGGTGGCCATCGACATCCCCGAGGTCCTGGTCCACCTGCGCGAACGGGTGGCCCAGGGCGGCCCGGTGACCCGCGAGGGCATCCGCGTGCGGATCCGCCCCGCGCGGGGGCACGCGGCCGAGCGGGCCGCGATGCGGGCCGCCCGGCTGCTGCTCGACCACCCGCACGCGCTGCGGGCGGGGGAGCGGCTCCTGGCCCGGGCCCGCCGGCTGCGGCCGCACCGGCTGCCGGGGCCCGGACGGGCCTGGACGGACAGCCGCGAACTGCCGCGGCTCCCGGCGCAGCCCTTCCGGGACTGGTGGGAGCGCGAGCGGGAGCGGGACCGGCGGGCGGACCGGGGAGGCCGGGCATGAGCGGCAGGGACCGCGTCCTGGGACGCATCCGCCGGGCGCTGGCCCAGGGCGCCCCCGACCCGGTCGTCCCCCGCGACTACCTCCGGGTCCACGGCGAGCGCACCCCGGCCGCGACGGCGGACCTCCTGGCCGCCCACCTCACCGAGTACCGGGCGCGCGTGCACCGCAGCGACGAGGACGGCATCGCCGCGCTGCTGGCGAGCCTGCTCGCGGCGCGCGGCGCGCGATCGGTCCTCGTCCCGGACGGGCTGCCCCCGCACTGGCTCGCGGCGGCGGACGCGGTCCGCGTCCCGGACCGCGCGGAGTCCACCCCGTACGAACTGGACGCCGTGGACAGCGTGGTGACCGGCTGCGCCCTGGCCGTGGCGGAGACGGGCACCCTCGTCCTCGACGGCGGTCCGGGCCAGGGGCGGCGCCGGATCACCCTGGTCCCGGACCACCACGTCTGCGTGGTGCGGGTCCCGGACCAGGTGGTGGACTCGATCCCGCAGGCGGTCGCCCTGCTCGACCCCACCCGCCCGCTGACCTGGATCTCCGGCCCCTCGGCCACCAGCGACATCGAATTGGACCGGGTGGAGGGGGTGCACGGCCCCCGCACCCTGGAGGTCGTCCTGCTCACCGCACAATAGGGCCCATGCCCGCCTACATCGCCCTCACCGCCCTCGTGGTCCACGACTACGACGAAGCCCTCGACTTCTACACCCGCGCCCTCGGCTTCGAGCTGGTCGAGGACACCGCCCGCCCCGACGGCTCGCGCTGGGTCGTGGTCCGCCCGCGGGGCGCCACCGAGGGCGCTCTGCTGCTGGCCCGCGCCAAGGACGGGGCCCAGCGCTCGCGCGTCGGCGACCAGACCGGCGGCCGCGTCGGGTTCTTCCTGTACACCGACGACTTCGCGGGCGACCACGCCCGGATGACCGCCGAGGGCGTCCGCTTCCTGGAGGAGCCGCGCCACGAGCCGTACGGCTCCGTCGCCGTCTTCGAGGACCTCTACGGAAACCGCTGGGACCTACTCCAGCCCGCCGTCTAGCCTGGGAGCCTCGCGCGCCGGATCGACGGCCGGACCGGCCGCCACCCGGTGGGCCAGCTCGTCGGCCCACCGGACCAGCCCCGCTACGTCGATGCCGTGCGCGCCCTCCACCCCGGCGAGGGAGGCCGCGCCGCGCCGCAACAGCCGGGCGCCGCCCACCGCGTTGCCGCGCGCCGCGTGGGTCAGTCCGACGGCGAGCTGCGCGAGAGCCCGCCACAGCGGGGCCTGTTCCACCGGGCCCGACTTCCAGGCGTCCTCGAACACCTCGTGCGCGTGGAACGGCATCCCCGCGTCCAGCAGCCGTTGCGCCTCGCGCACCGTCGCCCGCGGGGACCGCACCACGCCCTCGGGCTGCCGCTCTACGCCCGCCGCCCCGTACGGCAGGGGTCGCCCCAGCCCGTCCCGGGGGCGCGCGCTGCGCGCCCGCCCCTCACCGTCCCGATCCCTCGCTCCCGCGTCCACGCCCCCATCCTCCCCCGGCCGGTCGCCGGTGCGTGCACACCCCCCGACGTGGGGTAATGTTTCCCATGCACCGCCGCCCGGGGGAAACCCCAGGTGACAGGGGCACCGGGACGTGGCGCAGCTTGGTAGCGCACTTGACTGGGGGTCAAGGGGTCGCAGGTTCAAATCCTGTCGTCCCGACTAGAGGTTCGCCTCGTAGTCGCAGATCAGGGGCCGTTTCAGAGCAATCTGAAACGGCCCCTTGGTCGTTGTCGGGGACCAGTTGGGGACCAGTGGGGACCAAGTCGGTCAGAACGGGTCAGCCGGCAGTCGGGCCGTTCCGGAGGAACCCGCAACGGCCGTTTCCCGTCTCCTGGGGTGGATGCCGTGTACTGGCCACCCATTCGCCCGGACGGCTCTGAGACGATGGATTCGTCTCACTTTATGGTGTGACGACCAGGTTGAATCGGTGGAGTTGCCGGGGGGCGCTCCACCGCGATCTCACGTGACCAGTGGGGAAGGAAATCGGGACTCATGGGGGAAGCCGGCATCCGGTTCACCGTGCTCGGAGCCGTGCGCGTGGTTCGGGACGGGTGCGCCCTGACCACCGGATCGCCGCAGCAACAGGCCCTGCTGACAGCGCTGCTGCTGCGCGCGGGCCGGGCCACGCCCGCGCACGAGCTGCTCGCCTCGATCTGGGGCGAGGAAGCGCCCGATTCGGCGCTGTCGAGCCTGCGCACCCACGCCTGGCGGCTGCGCCAGATCGTGGAGGAGGACCGCTCCGCGCCCAAGGTCCTCGTATCGCTGCGCGACGGCTACCAGCTGCTGGTGCCGCCCGGCTCGGTGGACGCGCTGTACGCCGAGGAGCTGGCGGCCGGGGCCGCGCGCGCCCGGGCGGCCGGACAGGAAGAGGAATGCGGCAGGCTCCTCGCCGAGGCCCTCGCCCTGTGGAGCGGCGAACCCCTGGCGGGCGTGCCGGGGCCGTTCGCCGAGCAACAGCGCTCGCGCCTCACGGCGCTGCGGCTCGCACTGGTCGAGGAGCGCTTCGCCCACGACCTCCGGCAGGGGCGGCACGGGCTCGTCATCCCCGACCTCATCGGCTTCACGCACGAGCACCCGCTCCAGGAACGGCCGTACGGGTTCCTGATGCGCGCGCTGTACGCGATGGGGCGCCAGGCCGACGCGCTCGCCGCCTTCGGCCGGGCCCGCCGGGTCCTGGCCGACGAACTGGGCATCGACCCCGGTCCCGAACTGAGCGCGCTGCACGAGCGGATCCTCGCGAACGACCCGCTCCTGATGGGCCAGTCGGCCGAGGTCCGGGACCAGCCGGTCGACCCCGGCGGATCCGAACCGGAACCGACGGCCGAGACGGCCAAGGAGGCGCCCGCGCCCACCCGGCCCGCCCAGCTGCCCGCCGACATCTCCGACTTCACCGGCCGGGAGGAGCAGGTCCAGGGCCTGTACCGGGCGCTGACCGACCCGGCGCGCCCCTCCCTCGCGGTGGTGTCCGTCACCGGCATGGGCGGGATCGGCAAGAGCACCCTCGCCCTCCAGGTCGCCCACCAGGCCAAACCGGAATTCGGGGGCGGCCAGCTCTACGCCGACCTGCGCGGCAACGGCCTGGAGCCCGCGGACCCGGGAGCCGTCCTGGGCAGCTTCCTGACCGCGCTGGGCATCCCCGGCCACGGGATGCCCGCCTCGACCGAGGACCGGGCGCTGCTCTTCCGCACGACCCTCGACGGACGCCGCATCCTGGTCGTCCTGGACAACGCCCGCGACCCCGCGCAGATCCGGCCGCTGCTCCCCGGCTCCGCCGACTGCGGGGTCATCGTCACCAGCCGGGCCGTGCTCGCCGGGCTCTCCACCGCCCTCCAGAGCGACCTCGACGTCTTCGACACCGGCGAGGCGATCGCCCTGCTGCGGGCGATCGTCGGGGCCGCCCGCATCGACGAGGAGCCGGAGGCCGCCGTCGAGCTGGTCACCCTGTGCGGGCACCTCCCGCTCGCGGTGCGCATCGTGGCGGCGCGGCTCGCGGCCCGGCCCCGCTGGCGGGTGGCGACGATGACCGACCGCCTCGCCGACGAACGGCTGCGCATCGGCGAGCTGCGCGCCGGTGACCTGGCCGTCGCCGCCGTCTTCGAGCTCGGCTACCGCCAGCTGACCCGCGCCCAGGCGCGGGCGTTCCGGCTGCTCGCCCCGGTCACCCGGCAGGGCATCGGGACGGCCGCCGCCGCGGCCACCCTGGGCATGGACCCGTACGACGCCGAGGAGCTGCTGGAGGCGCTGGTCGACGCGGCGATGCTGGAGGCGCCGCGGCCCGGGCACTACCGCTACCACGACCTGGTGCGCTCCTTCGCGCTCCAGCTCGTCGGGCCGGAGCAGCCGGGACCCGACGAGGCGGACGGCGACGACGGGGCGGCGGCGCTGGGGCGGCTCCTGGACTTCCTGTTGGACGGTTCGTGCGCCGCCTTCCAGACGATGGTGCCGGGCGACCCGGTCGGCGCGATCCTCGGCGGCCGCCCCGAGGCGGGGCCGCGCTTCGCCGCCCTCGCCGATGCGCGCGCCTGGGTGACGCAGGAGTTCGACTGCGCCGCCAACGCGGCCGCCCTGGCCGCGCAGGCCCCCGCGGGCGGTGATTCCCGCACCCTGCGCGCCGCGGCCGACCTGCTGGTCGCGATGAGCCCCTTCGGGCAGGACATCCCCTACCTGCAACTGGCCACCGCCGCCCGCAAGGTGGCCGACGCGGCGGCGGCGCGCGGCGACGACCACGCCGAGGCGCGGGCGCGCTTCGTGTGCGGCAACGCCGCCCTGCAGTACACCCGGCTGGCCGAGGCCGAACTGCACACCCGGCTGGCGACCGAGGCCTGTACCCGGGCCGGTGACGAGGTCATCCTGCGGCAGATCCTCAACGACCGCGGGCTGATCGCGCAGTGGCAGCGGCGCTTCACGGACGCGGCGATGTTCTACGACCGGGCGGTGGAGCTGGCCAGGAGGCTGGGACACCGCTCGGGGGAGCTGACCACCGAACTGAACGCGGCCCAGGCCCGGGTGCGCAGCGGCCGCCCCGTCGACGCGGTCGAGGTGTGCGAGGCCGCGCTGGACCGGCTACGCACCGAGCGGGACCCGCACGTGACCTCGTACGCCTGGTACGTGCACGGCATGGCGCTGCACGAGTTGGGGCGGCCCGCCGACGCCGTCGTCAGCTACACCGCCTGCCTGGAGGTGTGCGCGGCGGCCCGGCTGCGGGGACGGGAGACCCAGGCGAGGTTCATGCTCTCGGGCAGCCTGCGGGACCTGGGCCGCCACGAAGAGGCCCTCGCGGAGGCCGGGCGGGCCCTGGCCCTGAGCGAGGAGCTGGGCTCCCAACAGCAGCGCGGACACTGCCTGCTGGCCCTGGCCCGCGCCCTGGCCGAGACCGGGGACACCGCGGGGGCGTCGGCCCGGGCCCAGCAGGCCCGTGACGTCTACGCCCTGCTCGGGCTGCCGGACGTGGACCAGGCCGAGGAGCTGGCCCGGTCGTTGGAGCTGGCGACCGCCCCGTGAGCGCGGGCGGCCCGTGAACGCCGTCGGCCCGTGAACGCCGTCAGCCCGTGAGCGCGGGCGGCTCGACGGGCTGAACGGTGGGCGGTGCGGGGGGCGTTGATCAGCCCTGGCTGTTCCACTCGGTCGGGGTGACCGGGCCGCCGGCGACGACGGTCACGGCGTGGCCCGGGGCGGGGGCGTCCTCGGGGGAGACGGCCACCGAGAACAGCGCGGCGGCGCAGCCGACGACGAGGACGATCGCGGTCTTGCGCAGGGCCAGGGTGGTGATGGAGCGCTTCATGGGATTGCCGTCCGCTTCGTGGTTCGATGCCTGCGTAGATGGGGGAGAGCCAGTCACACCGTGTCGGTTCCGGCTGCTCTGGAACAAGAGTGATCCAGGCCGCTCTACGACGGATATATGCGCGATCACCGCTGCCGCGCCCGTCGTCTGCGCGCCCGAGGATCCTCCGTATATGCGCCGGGTGCACCATTCCAACCGTGCGGTGGTCGGCCACTGGGCCGGTGCCTCGCGCCGGACCCACCGGTCCGTCCGGACCGCGCACCGCACCCCGGCCCCGGCCGACCCCGACCACGCACCGTACTCCCCACAGCTGCTCCCGAACCGCCACACGATGGACCCGGGCCAGCGGAGGTTGCCATGACCGCTCTTCTGTCTCCTTCGACCGCGCACCCCACCTCTGCCGCGCACCCGGCCGACCTCAGCTTCGAACTGCTGGGCGAGGTAAGGGGATGGCGCAACGGCGTCGAACTCCCGCTCGGCGCCCCCCGCCAGCGGGCCCTGCTGGCCGTCCTGTTGCTCCGTGCGGGCTCGCCCGTCGGCCGCGACCACCTGATCGACGGGATCTGGGGCGACGCGGCCGTGCTGGACGGCGCCAACCTCGTACAGGCGTACGTGTCCAAGCTGCGCAAGCTCGTCGAGCCCGACCGGGCGCCGCGCACCGCCGGGGGCGTCCTCACCCGGGTCGGCGCCTCCTACCGGCTCTCCATCGGCCCCCAGCAGTGCGACCTGGGGCGCTTCGAGCAGGCCGTGGCCGAGGCGCGGGCCCTGCGGTCCCTCGGCCAACCGGAGGCGGCCGAGCGCACGCTGGCCACCGCCCTGGCCGGTTGGCCCGGTCCCGCGCTCACCGGCGTGAGCGGACCGCTGCTCGACGTCGAACGCACCCGGCTCGCGGAGCTGCGCCTGGCGGTCGTCGAGGAGCACACCGAGCTGGCGCTCGAACTCGGCGGCCACGCACGTCTCGTGCCCCACCTGCTGGTCCTCACCTCCGAACACCCGTACCGCGAACGCCTCTGGGCCCTGCTCATGGTCGCGCTCTACCGGGGCAGCCGCCAGGCCGACGCGCTGGCCGCCTACCAGCGGGCCCGGCACACCCTGATGGAGAACCTCGGACTGTTGCCCGGACCCGAACTGCGCGGCATCGAGGAGGCGATCCTCGCGCGCCGCCCCGACCCCTTCGCGCGCCTCGCCCCGGCCGCCGAACCGGGCCACGCGGGCCCGCCGGCCGCGCCGTTCGGCGCGGGGCCCGAGACCGGCCGCCCCCACCTGACGCTGGTCGGGCCCGCCCCCGCCGCCCCCGCGCCCGGCGCCGCCCCGCGCGGCCCGTGGGCCGAAGGCGCGGCCCCGCAGGCCCGCGGAGGCCCCCCGGCCGCCCCGCGGGGGCCGCCCCCCCCCCCGCCGCGCGCCCCGGACCCCGGGGGGGAGGGGGCCGGGCCCCCCGGGGGGGCCGGGCGTGAGGGGGGCGGAGGGCCGCAGGGGCG
>NZ_JBHWLC010000078.1:0-37671 GCF_042730635.1 Streptomyces sp. NPDC059917 | reverse complement strand
GGCGCCACGGCGGTGCGGGCGGGGGCCGGCGCGGGGGCGCGGCGACTGCCCTGCGGTTCGGGCCAGTCGGGGGCCGGGGCGGTGGGCTGCGCGGGCGCGGCGGGCGCCACCGGTGACCTCGCCGAGAGGATGCCGACCCCGTCGAAGGCCCCGACCGGGGCGGCGGGGGCGGGGGCGGCGGGGGCGCGGCCGATCCGGACCCCGGAGGCGGAGGCGCGGACCGCCGCCGGTTCGCGCACCGACTCCCAGCGCGGCTCCGGGAACTGCTCCGGGAACGGCTCCGGGTGGGATTCCGGTTGTGCCTCGACGAGCGGCTCGGGGCGGCTCCGGCCGAGCGAGACACCACCCGGACGGGATGCGGCGTGCGCGTGCTCGGAATCGCCCTGGCCCCAGGAAACCATCTGGTCACGGGGGCCGCCGAAGCCCGCCTGGTGCACCGGGTCGGCCTGCCAGCGCACCGGCTCGGGCTCTGGCGCCCGTACGGGTTCCGGCTGCGCTGCGGGTTCCGGTTCGCGACAGGCGGCGGTCAGGGAGGTCTCGTCGAGGAAGACCGGTCCGGTCTCCTCCGCGGGCGCGGGGCGGCTCGTACCGGGGACCCAGGACCCGCCGTTCCAGTACCGGACGTACCCGGGGATGGACGGGTCGGGGTAGTACCCCTCGCGGGCCGCGTGCCCGCCGTCTCCAGGGGAGGCCGTCAATGTCCCCAACTCCGTTCGTGGCGCGAGGCATGTGCAGGGGAGGACCATAGCCAAGAACCGCGGTGCCGCAGGGCGGGTAACGCAAGAGTGCAGCCCTTCGGGCGAACCTCGTCCCATGCGCCTGCTTTCGGTCAGCCGATTGTTTTCGGCCATCCTTCGGAACGTTCGCGGAAGTCGCGTCATAGTCGCGTGCCGGCGCTCTCTCTCCGGGTGCGGGGTCGGACACCGGCCCCGCGCGAGGCGAAGTGAAGCGAAGTGAGGCTGCCATGCACTACCCCGTCATCGAGCGCGAGCTGGAACTGCGACTGGTCCTGTCCCCCGAGCGCAGCATCTGCGTGCCCGCCAAGCTGTCCTACCGCGCGGGCGACCCGTACGCGGTCCACATCACCTTCCACACCGGCACCAACGCACCGGTCAACTGGACCTTCGCCCGCGAGCTGCTCGTGGAGGGCGTCTTCCGCCCCAGCGGCCACGGGGACGTCCGGATCTGGCCCACCAAGATCGAGGGGCGCAGCGTGCTCTGCATGGCGCTCAGCTCCCCGGACGGGGACGCCCTGCTGGAGGCGCCGGCCGGGGCGGTGTCGGCCTGGCTGGAGCGCACCCTGCGGATGGTGCCGCCCGGGACCGAGGCCGAACGCCTGGGCCTGGACGACGCGTTGGCGGCGCTGCTCGCGCCGACCCCGGCCGACGACCTGTGGCTGCGCGACCCCTGGCCCTCGGACGAGTCCGCGGACGGCGACGCGTGAGCGGGGCCGCCGCAGCGGTGGCGGGGGCCGTCGGCGCCTCAGAACAGCTTGCCGGGGTTGAGCAGGCCCAGCGGGTCGAAGGCCTGCTTGACCGCGCGCTGCATCTCCATGCCGACCGGCCCCAACTCGCGGGCCAGCCACTCCTTCTTCAGCACGCCGACCCCGTGTTCGCCGGTGATCGTCCCGCCCAGCGCCAGGCCCAGCGCCATGATCTCGTCGAAGGACCGGCGGGCCCGGGCGCTCTCGTCGGCGTCCGCCGGGTCGAAGCAGACCACGGGGTGGGTGTTGCCGTCGCCCGCGTGCGCGCACACCCCGATGGTGAGGTCGTGGGTGCGGGCGATCTCGGCGGTGCCGTCCAGCATCTCGGCGAGGCGCGAGCGCGGCACGCACACGTCGTCGATCATCGTGGCCGGGCGCAGGGTGTCGAGCGCGGTCAGGGCCATCCGGCGCGCCTGGAGGAGCAGTTCGGACTCGGCCTCGTCGTCGGCGGGCACCACCGCGCCGGCTCCGGCGGCCGTGCACAGCTCCCCGACGGCCGCGAGGTCGGCGGGCGCGTCGGGGGTGTCGAAGGCCGCGAGGAGCAGCGCCTCGGTGGTCTCGGGCAGGCCCATCCTGCCGAGCGCGTTGACGGCGCGGACCGTCGTGCGGTCCATCAGTTCCAGCAGCGAGGGCGTCAGCCCGGCCTCCATGACGGCGCAGACGGCCGCGCAGGCCGCGGCGGCCGAGGGGAACTCGGCGGCGAGCGCGAGCTGGCGCGGCGGCGCGGGGCGCAGCGCGAGGACGGCCCGCACGACGACGCCCAGGGTGCCCTCGGAGCCGACGAAGAGCCGGGTCAGGTCGTAACCGGCGACGCCCTTGGCGGTGCGCCGTCCCGTGCGCAGCAGCCGCCCGTCGGCCAGGACCACGTCCAGCCCGAGCACGTACTCGGCGGTGACCCCGTACTTGACGCAGCACAGGCCGCCCGAGGCGGTGCCGATGTTGCCGCCGATCGTGCACTGCTCCCAGCTGGAGGGGTCCGGCGGGTAGTACAGGCCGCGCTCCGCGACGGCGCGCGAGAGCACGGCGTTGACCACGCCCGGTTCCACGACGGCGAGCCGGTCGACCGCGTCGATCTCCAGGATCCGGTCCATGTGGACCAGCGAGAGCACGATGCAGCCGTCGGAGGCGTTGGCCGCGCCCGACAGGCCCGTGCGGGCGCCCTGCGGGACGACGGGGACCCGTAGTGCCGTCGCGGTGCGCATCACGTGCTGGACCTGTTCGACCGTGCGGGGCAGGACCACGGCGGCCGGGGTGCCCGCCGGGCAGAAGCCCGCCATGTCGGTCGCGTACCCGGAGGTCACCTGGGGGTCGGTGATCACGGCCGCGGCCGGCAACCCCGCGTGCAGGCGTGCCAAGAGATCGTCCATGGGGCCAGCGTGGCACCCGCCGCCATCGGTGTGAACCCGGGCGCGACCCTCTTCGGACACCTCCGCGCGCTCTTCATATTGACGCACAGTGACCCCATGGACGAGGAATCGCGCCCCGCGCCACCCGTGACCTTCACCGGCCGCAAGACGCTCGTGCCGGCCGTCGTCGCCGTGGTCCTGATCGTCGGGGCCCTGGTGATCCGGCCGGTCGAGAACGGCGACGACGCCCGACCGCCCGGGCCCAGCGAGCGGGCCGCCTCCGCGGTCGGCATGGGCGCGCCCGCGGCGGCGGTCGACCTGAACGCGCTGATCGCCGACCGGGAGAAGTGGGTGGCCGCGCACGCCGACGACGACGGCTCGTGGGCGGTGCTGGGGGCGGCGTACCTGGAGCAGGCGCGGCGCACCGGCGACACGCTGTGGTGTCCCAAGGCGGAGCGGGCGCTGAAGCGCTCGCTGGAGCTGCGGCCCGCGGAGAAGGGCAACTTCGACGCGATGACGGGCATGGGCGCCCTGGCGGTGGCCCGGCGGGACTACGGGACCGCGAAGAAGTGGGGCGAGCTGGTGCGGGCGCAGTCGCCCAAGCGCTGGACGGCGTACCCGGTGCTCGTGGACGCCTACGGCGGGCTGGGCGACTACAAGGCCGCCGAGAAGGCGATGAACGAGCTGCTGGAGCTGCGCCCGGGACTGGCGGCCTTCACCCGGGCCGCGCAGGTCTACCGGGACCACGGCTGGCGCGAGGACGCGGTGGCCGCGATGGCGAACGCGTCGGGCGCGGCGAAGGCGCCGGTGGAGAAGGCGTACGTACTGGACCGGATGGGCGACCTGTCCTGGGAGCGCGGCGACTCGGGCGAGGCGCTGCGGATGTTCGAGGGCGCGCTGCGCACCGATCCGGGGCAGGCGGAGGCCCTGGGCGGGCGGGCGCGGGCGCTGGCCTCGCTGGGGCGCGCGGGCGAGGCGGTGCGGGACTACCGGATGGCGCTGGGCCGGGCGGCGGTGCCGCGGCTGGCGCTGGAGCTGGGCGAGCTGCTGGAGTCGCTCGGCCGGACGGAGGAGGCGCGCACGCCGTACGAGCTGCTGGGCTCGCTGGCGTCCAAGGGCCTGGCGAACGGGGTCTCGGACGAGGTCACGCTCGGCCTGTACGAGGCGGACCACGGCGATCCGGCGGCGGCGGTGCGGCGGCTGACGGCCGAGTGGGGCCGGCACAAGAACCTGCAGGTGGCGGACGCCCTGGGGTGGGCGCTGCACCGGACCGGGGACGACGCGGCGGCGCTGGAGTACGCGAAGAAGGCGACCGAGCTGGGGCTGCGGAGCGCGGACTTCTCCTACCACCGGGGGCAGATCGAGCGGGGCCTGGGCGACGTGGCGGCGGCCCGCCGCCACTTCCAGGACGCGCTGCGGACCAACCCGCGGTTCTCGCCGCTGCGGGGGCCGCAGGCGAAGGAGGCGCTGGACGCGGCGGGCCAGCCCGCGGCCGGCGGGCCGGAGAACATGCAGCCGAAGGGGCCGTGGGTGGCTCCGGTGATGCCGAAGCCGACGGCGAAGGCCTCCCCGTCGCCTTCGCCGTCGGCCCGCTGATCCCCCGTCGCGCGCGCGGCGGGGCCGGGGCCGCTCGAAGCGGTCCCGGCCCCGCCGGGCTTGGCGACTAGAGGTTCCCGCGCTTCTCCTGCTCGCGCTCGATCGCCTCGAACAGGGCCTTGAAGTTGCCCTTGCCGAAGCCCATGGAGCCGTGGCGCTCGATCATCTCGAAGAAGACGGTCGGCTTGTCCTGGACCGGCTTGGTGAAGATCTGCAGCAGGTAGCCGTCCTCGTCGCGGTCGACGAGGATCTTGAGCTCGCGCAGGGTCTCCACCGGCACGCGGGTCTCGCCCGCCCACTCGCCGAGGGTGTCGTAGTACGAGTCCGGGGTGTCGAGGAAGGCCACGCCGGCCGCGCGCATCGTGCGCACCGTCGAGACGATGTCGTTCGTCGCGAGCGCGATGTGCTGGACGCCCGCGCTGCCGTAGAACTCCAGGTACTCGTCGATCTGCGACTTCTTCTTCGCGATCGCGGGCTCGTTGATCGGGAACTTGACCTTCAGGGTGCCGTCCGCGACGACCTTCGACATCAGCGCCGAGTACTCGGTCGCGATGTCGTCGCCCACGAACTCCTTCATGTTCGTGAAGCCCATGACCTTGTTGTAGAAGGCGACCCACTCGTTCATGCGGCCCAGCTCGACGTTGCCGACGCAGTGGTCGATCGCCTGGAAGGTCCGCTTGGCCGGGCCCTCCACCAGGGGGGCGACGCCGACGAAGCCCGGCAGGTAGGGGCCGGAGTAGTTCGAGCGGTCGACCAGGGTGTGGCGGGTCTGGCCGTAGGTGGCGATCGCGGCCAGGACGACCGTGCCGTGCTCGTCCTTCAGCTCGTACGGCTCGTCCAGGCCGCGGGCGCCCTGCTCGACGGCGAAGGCGTAGGCGGCGCGGGCGTCCGGCACCTCGATCGCGAGGTCGATGACACCGTCGCCGTGCTCGGCGACGTGCTCGGCGATGAAGCGGCCGTGGTCGGTGGACGGCTTGATGACCGAGGTCAGGACGAAGCGCGCGGAGCCGTTGGTCAGGACGTAGCTCGCGGTCTCGCGGCAGCCGTTCTCCGGGCCGGAGTAGGCGACGAGCTTCATGCCGAAGGCCGTGGAGTAGAAGTGCGCGGCCTGCTTGGCATTGCCGACGGCGAAGACCACCGCGTCCATTCCCTTGACCGGGAAGGGGTCTGCCGTGCGGGCGGCGTCCGTGGCGTGATCGAGGGTCTCAGTCATGAGCGCAGAGTCCCGCCGAACCACAAGCTGCGCAATAGTTCGCATTTTCATTGCGCACATTGACCAGTATGACCGCAGGATGAATGCAGCATCTGTACAGGATGACCAGCGAAAGGACACCCATGGCGATCGATCAATTGGACGGCAGGCTCATCGTGCTGCTCGCCCGGGAACCCCGGATCGGGGTCCTGGAGGCCTCGCGGCGGCTCGGCGTCGCGCGCGGCACGGTCCAGGCCCGTCTGGACCGGCTTCAATCGAATGGCGTCATCCGCGGATTCGGCCCGCAGGTGGATCCGACGGCGCTCGGCTACCCGGTCACGGCCTTCGCCACGCTGGAGATCAAACAGGGGCAAGGGGCGGACGTGCGGGCCCACTTGTCCGGGGTTCCGGAGGTGCTGGAGCTGCACACCACCACGGGCCACGGGGACATGCTGTGCCGGCTGGTGGCCCGTTCCAACGCGGACCTCCAGCGGGTGATCGACCGGGTTGTCGGATTTGATGGCATCGTGAGGGCTTCGACGGCAATTGTCATGGAGAATCCCGTACCCTTGCGGATCATCCCGCTGGTCGAACAAGCGGCCGAGGACGACTGAGCCGGCACCGGGCCGACACGAAGGGCGAGGTGACGCGGCGTGAGCTTCTGGTCCTACCTCTCGCACCGCCACCAGCAGCTGCTGACCGACGCCTTCCAGCACGCCAGCGCCGTCTTCCAGTGCATGGTGATCGCGACCGTGCTCGGCATCGCGATCGGCGTCCTGACCTACCGCAGCGGCTGGGCGGGAAACCTGGCCATCACCTCCACCTCGACCGTGCTGACCGTCCCTTCGCTGGCCCTGCTCGGCCTGCTGATCCCGCTCGTCGGGCTCGGCGTCGCACCGACCGTGATCGCGCTGACCCTGTACGGGCTGCTGCCGATCGTCCGGAACTCGATCGTGGGGCTGCGGGGCGTCGACCCGGCCCTCGTCGACGCCGCCACCGGCATCGGGATGTCGCGCACCGCCCGGCTCCTGCGGGTCGAGCTGCCGCTCGCCTGGCCGCCGATCCTGACCGGCATCCGGGTCTCCACGCAGATGCTCATGGGCATCGCCGCGATCGCCGCGTACGCCTCGGGCCCCGGGCTCGGCAACGAGATCTTCCGCGGGATCGCCTCGCTCGGCAGCGCCAACGCCATCAACCAGGTACTGGCCGGGACCGTCGGCATCGTCATCCTCGCCCTGCTCTTCGACGCCGCGTACGTCCTGCTCGGTCGTCTCACCATCCCGAGGGGAATCCGTGTCTGAGCCGATCGAGACCACTGGCGCGCCGTCCGCACCGACCGGCCCCCCGGACCGCTCCCCCGCCGACGCCCCGGCCTCCGGGGCGGCCTCCGGGGCGGCCATCCGGCTGGAGGAGCTCACCAAGCGCTACCCGGGCAACCCCCACCCCTCCGTGGACGGCGTCTCCATGGACATCAAGGCCGGCGAGACCGTCGTCTTCGTCGGCCCCTCGGGGTGCGGGAAGTCCACCACCCTCAAGATGATCAACAGGCTGATCGAGCCCAGCTCGGGCCGGATCCGGATCGGCGACGAGGACGTCACCGACATGGACCCGGTCAAGCTGCGGCGCAAGATCGGGTACGCGATCCAGTCGTCCGGGCTCTTCCCGCACATGACGGTCGCCGAGAACATCGCCCTCGTCCCCAAGATGGTCGGCTGGTCCAAGTCCCGCGTGAAGGACCGGGTCGAGGAGATGCTCGACCTGGTGGGCCTGGACCCGAGGGAGTTCCACGGCCGCTATCCGCGCCAGCTCTCGGGCGGCCAGCAGCAACGCGTGGGCGTGGCCCGGGCGCTGGCCGCCGACCCGCCCGTGCTGCTGATGGACGAGCCCTTCGGCGCGGTCGACCCGATCACCCGCGACCACCTCCAGGACGAGCTGATCCGGCTCCAGCACGAACTGCACAAGACGATCGTCTTCGTCACCCACGACTTCGACGAGGCCATCAAGCTCGGCGACCGGATCGCGGTGCTGCGCGAACGCTCGCACATCGCCCAGTTCGACACCCCCGAGGCGATCCTGACCAACCCGGCCGACGACTTCGTCTCCGGCTTCGTCGGCGCGGGCGCCGCCCTCAAGCGGCTCAACCTCACCCGGGTCCGGGAGGTCGAGATCGCCGACTTCCCCACGGTGACGGTCGACGATCCGCTCCAGCAGATCTTCAACAAGCTGCGCACCGGCCCGCACAACGAGCTGCTGATGCTGGACCGGCGCGGGCGCCCCTACAAGTGGCTGCGGCGCGGCGACCTGATGCGCGCCAAGGGCTCCCTCGCGCGGGCGGGCCAGCTGGTGCACGACACGGTGACCCGGGACGCCACGCTGCACGACGCGCTGGAGGCGGTCCTGACGGACAGCGGCGGCCGGGTGGCGGTGACCGGACGGCGCGGGGAGTACATCGGCGTCGTCGACGTGGAGACCCTGATGAACTCGGTGCACGAGATGCTGGAGGCGGACCGGCTCGCGGCCGCCGAGCACCAGCACGACCTGGAGGAACTGCGCCACCACCGCACCGACCGAGAGCTGGAGGGTGGTGCGGAGCCCTCATGAACACCGGGAAGTCACCGGTCCCCTCCCCCGAGCGCCCGCCGGGCGAGCACGAGGTCATGGGCCACGCCTTCCGCGACGAGGCGCTGATCGAGGATCCGCGGGAGGGGGCCGCGGAGCCGACGGCCGCCGCGGCCCGGCCCCGGCGGCGGATCACCTGGCCGCAGCTGGTCGTGCTGCCCGCGGTGCTGGCGCTGGTGCTGCTGGCGACGTACCTGTGGATCACCAACATCCACCTGGACACGATCGCCGAGAACTCCCTCAGCGGCGGGAACGTGCAGCTGCGCCTCTGGCAGCACGTCCAGCTGACCGCGATCTCCACCTTCTGGGTCCTGGTCATCGCCATCCCGCTGGGCATCGCGCTCACCCGGGGCGCGCTGCGCAGGGCCGCTCCCGTGGTCACCGCGATCGCCAACATCGGCCAGGCCACCCCGGCGATCGGCCTGTTGGCGCTGCTGGTGATCTGGCTGGGCATCGGCCCCTCGACCGCGATCATCGGGATGGTCGCCTACGCCGTGCTGCCGGTGCTGTCCAACACGGTGGCCGGGCTGCGGGCCATCGATCCCCAGCTGGTGGAGGCCGCGCGCGGGATCGGGATGTCCTCGCTGGGGACGCTGGGCAGGGTGGAGCTGCCGCTCGCCGTCCCGCTGATCCTGGCGGGCGTACGGACGGCCCTGGTGCTCAATGTCGGCACGGCGGCCCTGGCCACCTTCGGCGGGGGCGGCGGCCTCGGCGACCTGATCACCTCGGGGATCCAGACGCAGCGGATGCCGGTGCTGGTGCTGGGGTCGGTGCTGACGGTCGCGCTGGCCCTGTTCGTGGACTGGCTGGCCTCGCTGGCCGAGACGGTCATGACACCGCGCGGGCTGGAGGCGTAGATGAGCAGGCGATCGGGCGCGGCACGGGCCGGAGCACGGGTGGCGGGGCGCGCGGGAGCGCGGTCCGCGCTCGCGGCGGCGGTGCTGCTGGCGGTGGTGTCGGGGTGCGGGCTCAAGAGCGGGTCGCCGCTGGTGGACGACGTGGTGCCCGGCTCGGTCGGGCAGGGGCTCCCGCTCAAGGGCGCCTCCTTGACGGTCACCTCGAAGAACTTCAGCGAGAACATCGTGCTGGGCCAGATGATCGGGCTGATCTTCAAAGCGGCGGGGGCCGAGGTCCTGGACCGGACGAACCTGCCCGGCTCGATCAGCGCGCGCGAGGCGGTCGTCAAGGGCGACGCCGACGCGATGTACGAGTACACGGGCACGGCCTGGATCACCTACCTCGGCAACGCCGAGCCGATCGACGACCCGCACGCGCAGTGGGAGGCGGTCCGCGCGGCGGACGTGAAGAACGGCGTGGCCTGGCTGCCGCAGTCGTCCCTCAACAACACCTACACGCTGGCGATCAGCAAGAAGAACAACGCGAAGTACCACCTGAAGACCATGTCGGACATGGCGAAGCTGGCCCGGGAGGACCCGGGCGCCGTGACGGTGTGCGTGGAGAACGAGTTCGCCTCGCGGGAGGACGGCCTGACGGGGATGGAGCGGGCCTACGAGATGAAGATCCCGGCGGGCAACGTCCGCAAGATGGACGCCGGGATCATCTACACGCAGGTGTCGAAGTCGGACTCCTGCCTGCTGGGCGAGGCCTTCACCACGGACGGCCGGATCAAGGCGATGGACCTGGACACGCTGACGGACGACCGGAGGTTCTTCCCCAACTACAACGCGGCCCCCGAGATCCACGCCAAGACGCTGGCCAAGTACCCGGTGATCGCGAAGCTGTTGGACCCCCTGACGAAGCGGCTCACGACACGGGTGGCGCAGGACCTGAACGCGAAGGTGGACGTGGAGGGGCAGGACCCGCACGACGTGGCGAAGCAGTGGCTGATCGAGCAGGGGTTCATCAAGGAGGGCTGAGTTCCAAAGAGATCTCTGCAAAGAAGTCCTTGCAAAGGTCTCTTTGCAAGCCTAGAGTCGAGGCATGCCCGAGAACGCCGAGCCCCGGCGGCCCGCCGCCGAAGCCGAACCGCCCACGTCCACGTCCACGCCGAAGCCCACCGAGTCGCCCACGTCGACCGGGTCGTCCGCGCCCAAGGTGCGCAATCTCGATGCGCACGCCCTGCGCGGGCTCGCCCACCCGCTGCGCATACGACTGCTGGCCGCCCTGCGCCACAACGGTCCGGCCACCGCCTCCCAACTGGCCGAGCAGCTGGGCGAGTCCAGCGGCGCCACCAGCTACCACCTGCGCCAGCTCGCCGCCCACGGGTTCGTCGAGGACGCGCCCGAGCACGGCAAGGGCCGCGAGCGCTGGTGGCGGGCCTCCCATGAGGGCACGAGCTTCGACGAGACCATGGCGGACGACGCCGACCCGGCCACGCGCAGCGCGGCGGAGGTCTTCCTGCACGAGATCGCGACCATCCACGCGCAGGAGATGAACACCTGGCTCGGCACCTCCCACACCTGGTCGACCGAGTGGCGCCGGGGCGCGGACCTCAGCGACTTCACGCTGCGCCTGACCGCCGGCCAGACGCACGAACTGATCCACAAGATGCACGACCTGATCAACAGTTACCGCGATCTGGGCCCCGCGGAGGAGACCGAGACGGTCCGCTTCCACACGCACGTCTTCCCCCGGACCTCCGACTGACCCCGGCCCCGCCGGGCAACGCTCCCCCACCGCAACGCACCGCACCGCCCCGCACCGCCCGCACCACCCCGGAATCCGATTGACCTGCACCCTCCTGCCGGAAAGAGTCCTGCCATGCCTGCCACTCCTGTCCACACCCATGCCCTGACGCCCGCCTTCACGCCCGCCCTCACGCCCGCCTTCACGCCGGCCGAGACCCACGCCGTCCTGCACGCCGCCCGCACGGCCGAACTGGCGGCGGGGGCCGCCGCGGCCGCCGCCCGGCGGGACGCCCCGGCCCGCGCCCGGGCGGCCGACACCCCTTCCGTGGCGGGTGTGCGCACCCTGCTCGGCACCGCGCTCGTCGCCGCCGGGACCCGGCTCCTCGCCCACGGCCAGGGCTACGGCCAGGGCTCCGCACGTCCGCACGCGGCATGAGCAGGCGCCCCTTCGCGGCGGTCCTGGCCGCCAACACCATCTCGATAGCCGGTAGTTCGCTCACCCTCATCGGCGTCCCGTGGTTCGTCCTGCAGACCACGGGCAGCGCCGGCCGGGCCGGGGTCGTGGCCTTCTGCGCCACCCTGCCCGTCATCGTGGCCGCCCTCGTCGGGGGGCCGGTCATCGACCGGATCGGCCGCCGCCGGGTCTCGGTGGCCTCGGACCTGATCTGCGCCCTCTCCGTCGCCACCGTCCCGCTGCTGCACTACGCGGGGGCGCTGGACTTCTGGATGCTGTGCGCGCTGATGGCCGTCGGCGGCCTCGTGCACACCCCGGGGCTGACCGCCCGCGGCGTGCTGCTGCCCGACCTCGCCGAGCACGCGGGCACCACCCTCACGCGGGCCGCCGGGCTCTACGACGCGGTCTCGCGCGGGGCGCGGATGATCGGGGCCGCGCTGGCGGGCGTCCTCATCGCCTTCTTCGGGGCCGAGTCCGTCCTGCTGCTGGACGCGGCCACCTTCGGGGTCTCCGCACTGCTGGTCGCCGCGTTCCTGCGCGGGGTGCCGGCGGCCGAGCCGCAGGGCCGGGCCGGGTCGGTGTCCCTGGCGGGGTACCGGGCGGAGCTGGGCGAGGGGTGGCGGTTCCTGCTGGGGTCCCGGCTGCTGTTGGGGATCACCTTCATGGTCATGCTGACGAACGGCATCGACCAGGGGTGGGGCGCCGTACTGCTGCCGGTGCACGGCCGCGAGGCGCTCGGCGGGGCCACCGCGATCGGCCTGCTGATCTCCCTCTTCGGCGGCTTCGCGCTGCTGGGCGCGCTGCTCTACGGCGCCTGGGGCGACCGGCTCCCCCGGCGGCTGGTGTTCGCGGTGGCGTTCCTGCTCTGCGGGGCGCCGCGCTTCCTGGTGGCGGGCCTGACCGACACCACCCTGCCGCTCGCGGTGACGATGGCGCTGTCCGGGCTCGGGGCGGGCGTGCTCAACCCCGTCCTCACCACGGTGCTCTACGAGCACGTGCCCGACGAGCTGCGCAGTCGGGTGGCGGGCGTGACCACGGCGGGCTGCGAACTGACCATGCCGCTCGGCGGACTCGGCGCCGGCCTGCTGGTGGACGGATGGGGCATCGGTCCGGCACTGCTGTTCTTCGGCGGGGCCTACCTGCTGACGACCCTCGCCCCGCTGGTCTTCCCGGCCTGGCGGGCGATGGAGAAGCCGCCGCTCAGCACGACGGAACCGGCTCCCCGAGGTGCAGTGCCCGCAGATCGTTCACCGCTTCCGTCAGGGTCGTGACGGGGATCAGCCGCATTCCTTTAGGGAGTTCGGACTTGGCGTCCGAGCACTCCGCCTTGGGCACCAGGAAGACGGTCGCGCCGTCCCGCGCGGCGGCCTGCGTCTTGAGCGCCACGCCCCCGACCGCGCCGACCGTGCCGTCCGCGGTGATCGTGCCCGTACCGGCGATGTCGCGACCGCCGGTGAGGTCGCCGCCCTTCCCGTCGCCGTCGAGCTTGTCGACGATGCCGAGGGAGAAGAGCAGCCCGGCACTGGGGCCGCCGACGTCGGCGAGGTTGAGTTCGACCTTCACCGTGTCGGGGCTCTTGTGCAGGAAACCGAGCGCGGCCTGGGCGGCGGCCGACTGCGACTTGGTCATCTCCTCCAGGTTGTGCGCGGTGATCTCCTTGTCGCTGCCGCCCGTCGGGTAGACCGCTTCCTTGGGCATGACCGCACGGTCCGTCCGGAACCAGTTGTCGACCAGCTCGGCCAGGCCGACCGTGCTGGACGGCCCGGTGGCCAGGATCGTGGTCATCCGCAGGTGCCCGCTGGTCTCCCGGGTCGGCGCGCCCGTGACCGTGATCACGGGCTTGCCGTCCTTCGCCCCGAGCACGTCCGTGGTCAGGCCCGGACTCGCGAGGACGAACGGCAGCGGCGCCAGGGCGGCCACGGCGAACAGGGCGAGCAGGGGCGCGGCGCAGACGGCCAGGGCGGCGGGACGCGACATGCGTGTGAGGCGAGAGAGCACCCGGCCAATCTAGCCGCCGGGCGCCCGCTCCGGCTCAGCGCAGCGCGTCGGCGACCTCGCGGGCCGCGTCCACGACCCGCGGACCGACCCGTTCGGGCACGGCGTCGGCGAGCATCACGACGCCCACGCTGCCCTCCAGGCCCGTGATGCCCACCAGGGGCGCGGCAGCGCCGCTGGCGCCCGCTTCCAGCTCCCCGTGGGTCAAGGTGTACCCGGGGTCGATCAAGGAGCCCTGACGGGCGGCCAGGATCGCCCGGCCCGCGGCACCGCGGTCCAGCGGGTGGCGGAAGCCCGCCCGGTAGGCGACGTGGTAGTCGGTCCAGGTGGGTTCCACGACGGCCACGGCGAGCGCCTCGGTCCCGTCGACGAGGGTCAGGTGCGCGGTGGCCCCTATGTCCTCGGCGAGGGAGCGGAGCGCCGGAAGGGCCGCCTCGCGCACGAGCGGGTGGACCTGACGTCCCAGCCGCAGTACGCCGAGCCCGACGCGGGCGCGGCCGCCGAGGTCACGGCGGACCAGGGCGTGCTGCTCCAGCGTGGCGAGGAGGCGGTAGACCACGGTGCGGTTGACACCGAGGCGGTTGGACAGCTCTGTGACGGTCAGACCGTGGTCGGTGTCGGCGAGCAGTTTGAGGACTCTGAGCCCTCTGTCGAGAGTCTGGGAGGTTTCCGCGGTCACGACGCCTCTCCCTCTTTCGGTGAGCGGCGGTGACTCTCGCGGGGTGGAGCGCTGCCGTATCCCTTCGGCGACGCACGGAGAGGCCGCCGGTACAGACCATGGCACCGGCTGCGCTCCCGCGGCGGCACTGCCACGGGGCGTTCATTGCGGGGACAGTAGCGAGCGGGTCCGCTCAGCGGAAGGGCTCGTCCAGAATCCGGGCGCCTACTACCCGTATATACCGGTTCGCTCCGGGCCCCAGTGCCAAGTCGTGACCTACCCCGCAGTAAAAGCTGTTTAAAGAACGATTAGTCTGATCGTGTTCAAAAACGTTGGGGGTGGGGACGGGCTGTCATGCCCGAAGCCACACGGGAGGGATTACACACCAATGAACCTGAAGCGCATGGCCGTCGTGGCCGCCGCAGCCGTGGTCGGTCCGACGGTCCTCATGGCCACGCCGGCGATGGCCGACGAGGTCAAGAACACCGCGGTCACGACCCCGGACACCGACCTCACCAAGGACGCCGCCCCGGTCGCGGACAAGACGGACAAGGCCGAGACCCCGGCCCCGGTCGTCCCGGTCACCCCGCCGGTCGTCCCGGCCCCGGTGGTCCCGACCCCGGTCGTTCCGCCGCTCGTTCCCCCGGTCGCCGACGGCAAGGTGCCGGCTCCGGCGCCGCTGCCCGGCGACGAGGACGAGATCACCGCCCCCGGCCCGAAGCTGGGCCTCAAGGGCGTCCCGTCCTCCTTCAAGGCGGGTGGCGACTGGTCCGGATTCAAGGTCACCGTCAACAACGACGGCAAGGCCCAGAAGAGCTACGTCCTCGTCCTGGCCGTCGCCGACGAGAACGCCGAGCTGGAGGCCAAGGACGTCCGGGTCCAGGTCCTGGTCGGCGGTGTCTGGCACGACGCCCAGATCATCGACGAGGCCGGCACGCCCGTCGCGCTGCTGACGGACGACATCAACCTGCCGAAGGGCGCCACGGAGCTTTCCGTCCGCGTCCGCTTCGGTGCGAACGCCCCGGTCGGCGAGATCCTCTTCGCCGCCTCCGGCGGTAGCAACCTCGACGAGGACATCTGGTCCGACACGGCCATCGAGTACTCGAAGATCTCCCGCGGCACCAACGGCGGTGGCAACACCGGCGGCAACACCGGTGGGAACACGGGCGGGAACACGGGTGGCAACACCAACAACCCGAAGCCCGACGGTGGCACCACCACCCCGATCGTCGACCACAACGGCGGCAACAACGCCGGTGGCAACACCACCGGTGGCGAGCTGGCCGAGACCGGCGCCGACGCCGCCACCTCCTGGGCCCTCGGTGGCGCGGGCGTGGCCCTCGCCATGGGCGCCGCCCTGGTCGCGGGCACCGGCCGCCGCCGTCGCCCGACCGCGTAACACCGGCCCCTCGGGGCCACGGTGAACGAACGGGGCCCGTGCGCGGCAAGCGCACGGGCCCCGTCCCACGTCCACGGACCCACGGCGGTCAGGACCACCGGATCACGGGATCAGGCGATCACCGCATCTTGGTGGCCCACTCCTGCACCTTCTTGATCCGCTCGCGCAGCTGCCCCGCCGTCGCCTCCGCGCTCGGCGGCCCGCCGCACACCCGCCGCAGCTCGGTGTGGACGACCCCGTGCGGCTTGCCGCTCTGGTGGACGTACGCGCCCACCATCGTGTTCAGCGACTTGCGCAGCTCCAGCAGCTCCTTGTGCGAAACGACGGGACGCCGCTCGGCCGGCAGCTCCAGCAGGTCCGCCTCGGAGTCGGGCTTGCGACGGCTGTGCGCGATCTGCCGGGCCTGGCGCTTGTGCAGCAGCAGCTGGACCTGGTCCGGCTCCAGCAGCCCGGGGATGCCCAGGTAGTCCTGCTCCTCCTCGCTGCCCGGGTGCGCCTGCATCCCGAACTCGGCGCCGTCGAAGAGCACCCGGTCGAAGACCGCGTCGGACTCCAGCGCCTCGAAGGACATCTGCTCCTCGTCGCCGGTGTCCTCGTCCTCCTGCCGGTTCGCCTCCTCCATCTCCTTCTCGGAGTCGGCGTAGGGGTCTTCCTCCCCCTGCTTCTTCGGCTTGTCGAGGACGTGGTCGCGCTCGACCTCCATCTCGTTGGCGAAGCCGAGGAGGTAGGGGATCGTCGGAAGGAACACCGACGCCGTCTCGCCGCGCCTGCGCGATCGCACGAAGCGTCCGACGGCCTGCGCGAAGAACAGCGGGGTCGAGATCGTCGTCGCGTACACGCCGACCGCGAGCCGCGGTACGTCGACGCCCTCGGACACCATCCGGACCGCGACCATCCAGCGGCTGCCGTCCTCGCTGAAGGTGTCGATCCGCTTCGAGGCGCCCGTGTCGTCGGAGAGGACGACGGTCGCCTTGGTCCCGGTGATCTCCTTGATCAGCTTGGCGTACGCGCGCGCCGACTCCTGGTCGGCGGCGATCACCAGCCCGCCCGCGTCCGGGATGCCCTTCCTGACCTCGGTCAGGCGCTGGTCGGCGGCGCGCAGCACGTTCGGCATCCAGTCGCCGCGCGGGTCCAGCGCGGTGCGCCAGGCCTGCGAGATGGCGTCCTTGGTCATCGGTTCGCCCAGCCGGGCGGCGATCTCGTCGCCCGCCTTGGTGCGCCAGCGCATGTTGCCGCTGTAGGACATGAAGATCACGGGGCGGACGACGCCGTCGGCGAGCGCGTTGCCGTAGCCGTAGGTGTAGTCGGCGCTGGAGCGCCGGATCCCGTCGTTCCCCTCCTCGTACGTGACGAAGGGGATCGGGTTCGTGTCGGACCGGAAGGGCGTACCGGTCAGCGCGAGCCGCCGGGTGGCCGGGTCGAAGGCCTCCAGGCACGCCTCGCCCCAGGACTTCGAGTCACCGGCGTGGTGGATCTCGTCGAGGATCACGAGGGTCTTGCGCTGCTCGCACCGGTTGCGGTGCAGCATCGGCCGTACGCCGACACCCGCGTAGGTGACGGCGACGCCGTGGTAGTCCTTGCTGAGCGGCCCCGCCGAGTAGTCGGGGTCGAGGCGGATCCCTATCCGGGCGGCCGCCTCCGCCCACTGCTTCTTCAGGTGCTCGGTGGGCGCGACGACGGTGACCTGCTGCACGACGTGGTGGTGCAGCAGCCAGGAGGCCAGGGTCAGCGCGAAGGTGGTCTTGCCCGCGCCGGGGGTCGCGACGGCCATGAAGTCGCGCGGCTGGGTTTCGAGGTATCGGGTGAGCGCACCCTCCTGCCAGGCACGCAGCTTGCTGGCGGTACCCCACGGCGCACGGCCGGGGAAGGCGGGGGAGAGGTGGTGGGAGGCGGTAGTAGTCACGGTCTCCGGTTCGGGCTCTCGGGGGCGTATCGACGTACGTATCCGTTGCGGGCAGCGATACGGACGGCGAAACGCGCGGCGATACGGGCGGCAGGCTGTCGTACGTAGGACAACCGTGCCACCTTACCGGCCCCCGCCGGAGGCCGCGGGAGGGACAGGCCCGTGACCTCGGCGGGTGCGGCGAGCGTCACACCGGACCGGCGAGCCCGCGCAGTCGGCCCGCGATCCGCCCGACGTCCCCCTCGGCGCCGGACGCCACGTCGATGACCAGGCGGTACGCGCTCTCCTGGTCGACGTCGGCGAGATCGATCCCGTTCACGGCGAGGAAGGTGGCGGCCGCGAGCCAGGCGGTCCGCTTGTTCCCGTCGACCAAGGGGTGGTTCGTGGCGATGCCGTGGAGCAGCGCGGCCGCCTGCTCGTACGGGTCCGCGTAGGCCGGGGTCCCGTACATGCGGGCCCTGGGCCGGTGCACGGCGGACTCCAACAGCCCGGGGGCGCGCAGCTCGACGGGCTGGTCCCGGGCCAGGCACGCGAGCCGGGCCAGGTCACCCACCTCGACGAGCGTGAGGTGGCGCACCGGCGCCCGGTCCGCGCTCATGCGCCGAGCCTCGTCAGCAGCGGGGCGTGGCGCTCGGCCAGGCGCCCGGCGGCTTCGGCCACCCGGTCGCGCTCCCGGCGCAGGTGGGCCCGTACGGCCTCCAGCGCGCACTCCTCGGGCGTGCGGCCGCAGGCGTCGGCGAGGTCGGCCAGCTCGGCGCGCTCCGCGTCCGACAGGACGATGGTCAACTCGTTCATCCGCGGAGCGTAGCGGCCGGGGCGGGACGACCTCTTCCGCTTTTCGCGGCCGGGGGCGGGCCGGGGGCGGGGCCGCGGCCGGGGCCGTCCGCCGCTCAGGCGGTCTTCGCCTCGGCGACCTGGACCGGCGGTCGTGCCGTGAGCCGGGTCGCGACCCAGGCCCCCACCAGCGCCACCACCGCCATCGGCAGGAAGACCGCCACGAACGCCCCCGGGTGGGAGGCCCCGGACCCGGCGGACCCGACGGCCTCGGTCACCGCGTGCGCGGCCCCGACGGACCCGCCGCCCAGCGCCGCGAAGGCGGCCCCGCCCAGGGCCAGCAGCACCACGTTGGCGAGGGCGTCGGAGATCTGCAGCGCGGCCGAGTTGGCGCCCGCCTCCTCCGGCGGCGACAGCTTGAGCAGCAGCACGCTGGTCGGGCCGATCACCAGCCCCATGCCGAGGCACCCCACGCCCCAGACGAGGGCCAGCGTCCAGACGGGCACGGCCTCGATCAGCACGGCCGGCGCGGCGGCGATGGAGAACGCCACCAGCACCATCCCGGACACCATCAGCCGCTCCCGGTACGGCACGACCCGCGCCTTGGACTGCACCCAGGAGCCCAGCGCCCAGGTGGCCCCGCCCAGGGCCAGCGAGAACCCGGCCAGCGTCGGGCTCAGCCCGCGCTGGGTCACCAGCATCAGCGGCAGGAAGCTCTCGGCTCCGATGAACGCACCGCCCGCCAGCCCGCGCAGCAGCACCACGGCCGGCAGCCCGCGCCGGGCCAGGTACGTCCCGCGCGGCATCAGCCCGCGCACGGCCGGCACCAGCAGCGCGCAGCCCACCAGGGCGGGCGCGAGCGAGAGCCAGCGCAGGTCCTGGGCGGCGTACTGGAGCAGCCCGGCGCCCAGCGAGATCCCGAAGGCGAGCCGGATCCGGCGCCGGTCGAAGGCCCGCGGCGCGGCGCCCTTGTCGACGGGCCCGCCCGCGCTCCGCCGGATCTCCGGCAGCGCGACCAGCAGCGGGACGATCACCATGGCCGGGATCCCGAGGAACACCCAGCGCCAACCGACGTGCTCGGTGACGGTTCCGGAGATCAGCGGACCGACGATGGACGGCACCACCCAGCCCGCGGCGAAGGCCGCCATGATCGCGGGGCGCAGCCGCTCGTCGTAGGCCCGCCCGACGACCACGTAGAGCGCGACGATCACCAACCCGCCGCCGAGGCCCTGCACGGCCCGCCCGAGCACGAACAGCCACATCGAGGCGGCCGTCCCGGAGAGCACCAGTCCGGCGGCGAACGCCCCGATCCCGCTGGTGAGCGCCCCGAGCGGGCCGCTGCGGTCGGACCACTGGCCGGCCAGCACCATGCCGAAGAGGCTGGTGGTGAAGTAGGAGGAGAACGCGAAGGCGTAGAGCCCGATCCCGTCGAGCTCGCGGGCGGCGACGGGCATGGCCGTACCGACGGCGGTGGCCTCGAAGGCGATGATGAAGATGACCGAGATGATCCCGATGCTGAGCGTCCGGTGCGCGGCGCCCATGATCCCGCCCCCCGGGGCGGCCGCCGCGGCGGGCGGGTCGTCGGATATCCGGGGGGTCTCCGGTGCATGGGGTTCGAGGGCGCTCATCGCCCCAGAGTAAGGGGCATTTCCGGACTTCGGCCCTGTCAATACGACCGATATTCGACTCCGCCCAGAGCCCTAGGGCGAGCGGCCTGTTGTGAACGGGACATGGCAGTCGCATTGCGTCCGCCCCGATCCCCTTCCCCCGCCTCCCCCGGTCCTCGTACGGTCGTCACATCACCACAGCCGTGTGCCCGAGTGGTTGAGGGACTCGCCTGCAAAGCGAGTTACGCCGGTTCGATTCCGGTCACGGCTTCTGCTGTGTGCGCAGCAAGGCCGAAGGGCGGTGCCCCGCGAGGGGCGCCGCCCTTCCGTCCGTCTCAGACCTCGCAGCGCAGCTGCCGGCGCGCGGCGTCGAAGTACTGCCTCATCAGCCGCCCCAGCACCGCCTGGTCGCCGTCCGCCGGGCGCCCGCTGATCCTCAGCTCCACCTCGAACGGGCCCTCCGCCCCCCGCCGGCAGGTGAACCCGACCACCGCCCCGCCCGACCACACCCGCCCCCGGCTCCCGAAACCGAGCAGCTCCCGCCCGCCCGCGCCCCCGGCCCCGGCCCCGGGCCCGGCCCCGGGCCCGGGCCCGGCATCCTGCTCGACGGCACCCCCGGACCCGGACCCGGACCCGGCATCCTGCTCGGCCGCGCTGAGGAGGGTCCCACCGTCCACCGGCGGCCGCCTGGCCTCCGCCGTGAACCGCCCCTCGCCGTCCACCTCGACCCGGCAGCTCGCGCTCTGGTTCTCCCGGGCGAGCACGAAGCCCCCCGACACGTTCAACGTGGCCTCGTCCCCGTCCCCCACGACCCGAGCCAGATCCCCCGCCTCGAAAACCCCCCAACACCCCTCCTCGGGCAACGCGACCCCACCCGCTCCCCGGAGCCCCGCTACTCCGGCCGCCCCGGCGCAGCCGCTCAGCACCACGAAACCGACAGCGACTGCCCCGACGCTCAGGAGACCTCTGTGACCGCGTCGCCGTAACACTTGTGGAGCCGCCTTCCCGCACGCCCGAGCCTCTCCCGGACCGCTGCTCCCGCACATCTTGGCGCCCCGGACCTCGCTGGACCAGACCCGATTTCGCCCCGCCGGTGCCGGGCGTCATTCCCCGCACTTGGACTGCTGCTTGGCGGAGTCCAGGAGCTTGGTGATGAGCTTGATGAAGAGGGGGCGGCCTTCCCCGTACTTCATCTGTTCCACGGAACCACTGACCGCCACCTCGAGCTCGAACTGATCATCGCGGCCCTTGCAGGTGACGAACGCCCTGGCACCCGTGTTGTAAACCATCGCCTCGTCGCCGAGGGGCACCGGATCCGGGGCCGGGTGGATGAACTCCCGGTTCCAGAAGAAGCCCCGCCCCAGCGGCTGCCGTGTGACCGTGGCGAGGAACCGGCCGGGCCCGTCCACTGCAACGGTGCACGTGCCGCCCCTACGAATCGGCGACAGCTGGGCATCCGGCGGTCCCGACACCGTCACCTTCTCGCCCGTTCCCAGCAGTGGCGCCAGATCGGACCGCTCGAAGACTCCGAAACAGGTCCGTTCGGGCAAGTTCCGCGCCGCCGGCTTGGCCTCGGAGGAACAGCCGGTCAGAGCGACCGCCGTGGCCATCGCCACGGCGAGTGCGCACGGCACGCGACCGAGACCCATCAGTGCTTGCCGTTCGAGATCTCGACCTGGCCACGGCCGACCGCGTGGGCGTTCGCCGTCTCCGTCGAGGCCTCACCGGCCAGGGCGGCGATGGCCCGCTCGCTCAAGTCGCTCCCGACGAAGGCCCTGCGAACGGATTGCGCCGCCGACAGGCTCGCTGCGGTCTGCGTGTCCGTGTAGTCGATCAGCACCTTGTGGTCGGCCAGGACCTGCTTCTTCGCCTCATCTTCCTTGGCCCGCTCGACCACGCTTTCGGTCACGTCCTCTTGGAGCCACCCCACGACGTCTCCGGCCACCGGCACCAGTTCCAGGTACTTGCCACCCGCGGCGCTGATCCCCCGGTTGACCCACTTGGCGTTGTCCTCGACTCCCTTGACGTACTCATCCGTCGCGTGAGCGTTGGCGGCGAAGGTGCCCTCCGCCCTCGCCTCGGACAAGATGCCCGCGATCTGGCCGCCCGGGTGCACCGCGCTCTTGATCCCCGCGTCGAGTTCCCCGTGCGCGTAGTCGCTCCGGTGGCCGACGACATCGTTGATCAGCACGGTCGTGAACGCCCGCGACGAGGTGGTCATCGCGCCGTACGCGTCCGGGTCCTGGCCCACCGCCCCGATGAAGGCCGCCATGTCGGCCTTGTGGAAGTCGGCCATCACGCCATTGGCCTTGATCATCCCGCTGCCGTTCTCGGCGGAGGCCTGGATGTCCGGCATGTACTCGGCGGCCATCTGGCCGAAGTGGGCCGACAGGCCGCTCAGCGGGCCCTCCTCGCCTCCCGCCGCCACCAGTGCCGGCTTGTCGCCGATCTTCTCGACGACCCGTTCCATGACGTCGACCATGCCCTGCGTGTGCGGCACCGGCTTCGCGTCCTCGTCGCCGCTCGCGCGGCCCGAGACGGCCGCCTCCAGGGCGGAGCCCAGTGCCTCCTGGGCCGGGTGGGGCTCGCCGGTCCGCGTCGCGTCGAAGTCGTCCGCGTACGGCTGCTTGTCGAGCATGTAGTCGACCATGCCCTGCGCCTTGCCGTGCTGCCCGCTGACCACCTTGTCGGCCGTCGTCACGATCCCGTCGCCGTTGCTGTCCTGGCGGACCGGCTCGTTGAAGAGGGCCGTCGCCGCGTCCGGGTTGTTGCCGAGCGCCTCCATCAGGCCCGTCAGCGGATAGAACCCGCGGCCGTCGCCTCCGTGGCTGAGGACGAGGTCCGGGGACATCGAGGAGAACTGCTCCCACGCCTTCGGGTTCTTGTTGTCCATCGCGACCATGTCGCGCCCGACCGAGGTCAGGAAGTCCTTGTCGTAGCTGCCCTCGCGCAGCAGCGCGCCCAGCGCCTGGTATCCGTAGACCTTCTGCACCAGGCCGACGTCCATCTCCTTGCGCCCGGCCTTCATGAGCTGCGTCGTCCACGCCGCGTCGAGGTGGTTCGGCACGTCCTTGTGCGTGGCCAGGCCCAGCATCGCGCCCAGGTCGCTCTGGATGTTGCCGACCATGCCCGTACGGTCGGCGCCCGCCGGGCCGAGCATGCTGGAGTCCAGGGACATCTTCGCGTACATCTGCAGGGTCGCCTCGGGACCCACCTTGCGGTAGAAACCGGTCGCGAACTCGGGGTCCTCGCGGTTGTCGTCGAGCAGGTCCTCCAGCTCGCGCAGCGCCTCGACGTTGCGGGCGGTCCCGCCCTCGCCCGTCACCTTCCTCATCAACTCGGCCGCGCGGTCGACTTGTTCGGCGTCCAGGGTCGTGTACTTCGGCGCCGTGAAGTTCTGGTCGTCCGTGACGTTGGCCAGCAGCACCCGCCCCAGCGAGTCGTCGGCATCGGCGCAGTCCTCGACCGCGCGGTCGACCTGCGCCTGCCACGCGTCGCGGTGTTCGCGCGCCAGTTGCTGGTAGTCGGGATCGTGCTGGGCGGCGTACCGCTCCTTGGGATCCGCGATCGGTACGAGCGTGACGCGCCCCGTGGAGTCGACCTGGAAGCCCGCCGCCGGAGCGTCCACGTCCACGATCTTCTTCAACTGGTCCCGGGCCGCCTTGAAGGTGGCGTGGCCGTCCGCCAGCGCGAGGTGGACGCCCTGCGCCTCCTTGGCCGCGTCGTCGAACTCCTTCGCCGTCTTGGCCACGAAGGGTTTCGTCACGTCCGCGTTGACGCCCTGCCAGTCCGCCTTGTCCGCCTTGGCCTTCATGCCGGTACGGGCCGTCTCGGCCAGCTCCGCCAGCTTCGTCGCCATGGCGCCCCAGTCCTGGACGGCGGTCTGGAGCTGCTCCAGCGGGGCGTTCATCACGTTCTCGAACGTCAGCACGTGCCTACGTCGCCTTCCTGCGGGCCTACTTGAGGAGTTCGCTGACCTTCGAGGCGGAGAGCGTGGCCACGAGGTCCGCCTCTTCCTTGGCGTGGGAGGCCACGGTGTAGTCGAGGTGGTTGGAGATGTTCGCGCAGGCCGCGACGAGCACCTTCAGCTGGGAACTCCAGCGGTCGTGCACCTTCAACAGGGCCGCGCCGCTGGTGAAGTTCCGGTTGGTGAGCGCGATGGACGCGTCGAAGGTCGCCACCCGGGCGTGGTCACCGTCCCGCGAGAGCCGTTCGTGCAGGGCGTGCGCGTCACTGCCGACCGCGCCGAGGTCGTCGTCGGCGATGCTCAGGTCCGCCCCGCCGGATCCGCCGGAGCCGGGCTCGGCGGGGACGTGGTTGAGGCGCACGGAGGCGCGTGCGGAGGACCACTCTTGTTCGAAGGACATCCGGGTCGGAACTCCTACGGTCGGTTGGTTCGCCTGACGACGACAGCGGTGACGGCGCCGCCTATCAGGAGGCACGCGCCCAGCCCGATCGCGATCCAGGCCCCGGTACCGAGCCCACCCGCCTCCTCGGCGGCCTCGGGCACCCGCGTCGCCTTCTCCGGCGCCTTGGCCCCGCCGGAGGGCGCGGGGCTACCGGAAGGCGCCTTCCCCTTCGCCTCGGCGGCGGCCAGATCGGGCAGCGGGTACACGTCGGCCGGCCCCGGGTCGCCGGGGGTCGAGAGCGCGACGCGGGGGCGTACGACGCCGTAGCCGATGTAGTCGTTGCGCTCGACGCCGTCGCGGGGCTTGCCGGAGGTGTTGAGCAGGACCCGCAGCACCTGGTTGTTGGTCCAGTCGGGATGCGCGGACCAGATGAGGGCGGCGGAGGCGGAGGTCAGGGCGGTGGCGTCGCTGGTGCCGGAGGTCTTGCAGATTCCCGTCTTGCCCGCGCAGGCGGCGACGATCTCGTTCCCTGGCGCGGAAAGGTCGACCTGCGGTCCGTGTTGTGACTCCGTCACGGCATCGGCCTGCTGGTTGATGGCACCAACGCCCACCACTCCAGGAGTAGCTCCTGGATACTCAAGCCGATTCAACGTGTTTCCCGAGTTGCCGACCGCGGCAAAGATCAGCTTCCCCTTACCCAGGGCGTACTTCACCGCATCGCGCAGACCGGGGTCTTCTTTCTCCACACCCATCGAAATGTTGATGATCTTCGCGTTCGAGTCTGCGGCATACCGGATGGCCTCTACCCACGAGGGCGTATCTTGCCCCTCCTCGTGGGGCACCCTGATCGGAAGGATCTTCGCGCCCGGTGCCAGCCCGAAAGCGCCGTCCCCACCGGGCCCCTTCCCCGTACCCGCGATGGTCGCGGCCATCCCCGTGCCGTGGTTGTCGTAGTCGGTACGCTCGTCGCCCTTGTACGAGCTGGCCAGGTTCTTGCCGGGAAGAACCTGGCCCTCCAACTCCGGGACATCGGCAACGCCGCTGTCAATCACGGCAACGGTGACGCCCTTGCCCGTGCTGACCTTCCACATCTCATCGGCCTTCATGGAGTCGAGATGCCATTGCATGGACCTGATGGTCTCCGCGTGGGCCGGAGTCGCGGCGACTCCGGCCAGCAGGAGGCCCATCAGGACCGACGTGCCCTTTCGCATGCGCATCTCGTGCAGTGTTCCGTTCGCTCAGTCGATGACCGGCGGAACAACACGACGGTTGCCCTGCCAGGTCTCTTCGTCCTCGGCCAGGTAGTCCGGACGCTCGCCGGTCTGGTCGTCGCGCTTCCTGCCACCGGTACGGGCACCCGCGCCGCCATGGCCCATGGCACCGCCGACACCGCCGGCCGCGCCACCGCCCTGGTTGCGCACGAGACCCGAGCCGCCCTGCGTGAACGGCTTCCCGCCCGTGGTCGAACGGCCACCCGCACCCGGCTGACGGCCACCGACCACACCACCGGGCTCGCTGGCCAGCCGACGCCCGGCGGCCGAACCGCCCTGGCCGCCAGCGCCGCCCATTCCTCCGGCGCCACCCATGCCACCGGCCATACCTCGACCGGCCGGGCCGCTCTCATTGCCGATGACCGTACCGCGCGGGATCGAGGACTTCGGTCCGTTGGCCGATATCGGACGGCCGCCCGTGATGCCTGCGTCACGCGGCGGAAGGCCCGCGACACCACCGACCTTGCCACCGGGTGCAGAAGTACCGGGGAAGGATCCACCGGGCCCGACGCCACCCACCGGCGAACGACCGCCACCGGCTCCGCCGATGCCGCCGCCGGGCGTGGTCATTCCACCGATCGGGGGAAGCGTCAGCGGCGGGAGGGCGCCGCCGGGACCCACGCCACCCGGGCCACCGGGCCCGACGCCGCCGGGCGTTCCCGGGAGCTGGGTGACCGGCTTGTCCGGCAGCGTGCCGACCGTGTTCAGGTCCACGTTCACATTGCGATCGGGGAGGGTCTGCCCGTGCGTCTGCCCCGGACTCGTCTCTGTCGGCGACGGAAGGGTGGTGTCGTGCGGCTGGCCGGGAACGTGGCCAGGGGCGGAAGGGGAGTCCTTGCTGCCTCGATCCGGCGCTACGTAGGTGTCCCCACCGGATCCACCACGAGACGTACCGCTGCCCGAGCGTTGCACGTCAGTGGAGCTGAGGTCACGCCCCGCCGGCACAAACCTCCCCGGCGGCGGCGGGAACGTAGGCGGTACCGCCGCGTTCATCTGCGTCGTCGACGACTCGTACGACTGCGCCAGCTTCGTCATCTGCTGGACCGCCGTGTGGTGGTCGCCGTTGAGCTTCGAGAAGGCCGTCTGGCCCATCTCCCGCGAGTCCGGGTCGTTGTGGAAGTCCTTCGACGCCTGGAGGTTGTCCGCCGCCGCCGTGTCGTACTTCGGCATGCTCGCCTTGACCTCGACGATCGTCTGCGCCGCGTCGATCATCCACTTGCCGCCGGTCTTGCTGTACTCCCCCAGCCGCAGCGTCGCGTTGCCCGCCGTGTTGACCCACTCCTGGAACTCCTGGGCGGCCTTGCCCTCCCAGCCCTCCACCCGGTAGTTCTTGAGGTCGTTGCCGATCTTCGTGATGGTGACCTCGGCCTGCTGGAGCAGCTCACCGCGCGACTTCACCGTCGCCGCGTTCACCGGCTCCAGCATCGCCAGGAGTTCCTTGTGCGAGTAGCCCTCGAAGTTGGTCGCCATTACATCTCACCCCCGGAAGTGCTGCCGTTGCCCTGGTGCTGCGGCTGGCCGGCCGCCGCCGCGGCGGCCTTCTCGGCCTCCGCCTTGCGGGTGTCCAGCTTCTCGTCGTACCAGCCCTGTGCCTCGGTGTTCAGCCTGCGCATCCGCGCCTTGACCTCGGCGTCGACGTTCTCGTAGCCGAGGCGCGAAGCCTCCACCGCGATCCCCAGCGCCTCGATCTGGACGCCCAGCGCCTTCGAGAGGGTCTCCAGCTCGCTGCGGACCTTGTTGTACGCCGTGAAGAGGCCGTCCGCCTCGGGGAAGCCGTGGCCGAGGTCGGTCTTGCCCAGTGTGCCTTCGGCGATCTTGCCGTGGTCGGCCTGCGAGCCCTTGAGCTGCGTCAGCAGCGCGTCCACGCGCTGCTTGTACTTGACCATCGACTCGTGTTCGACGAACAGCGCCGGCGCCTGGGCGGCGATCATCACCTGGTTCGCCGCGACCATTGCCGGTCCGACGAATGGGATCGCCGCGATCACACTTTTGTCCACGTCCTCTGCCACGATGGCCTCCCCGACTCCCCGTTGTCCCCGTAGTCCCGCGCTGTCCCCGTGATTTCCCGTCAGCGCGGTGCGTCCACGCCACCGCGCCGCGCGTACGCAGACGTACAGATCACTCTAGCGACCGGTACCGACACGCCCAAGTCCGGGGTTGCAGGTGCAATGCGGGTCACACGGTCACGAGTTGGGCACCGCCACCGCCGCCGATGGCCGGATCGGGAGCCTGTTGACCGGGCGGCCCGTCGCCGCGCGCACTGCCGAGGCTACCGCCGCGGGGGCCGTCACCACAGGGACCGCGCTCGCCGCCTTCGCGCCGAACGGCGCGACCACGTCCCGCTCTTCGACCAGCTTCACGATCCGCACGGTCGGCGCGTCCAGCGCCGTCGGCAGCGCGTAGCCCGTCAGGTCGGGGTGGCGGATCACGCCCCCGGTCGAGCGCAGGTTTTCGGTCAGGGCCGCGCCCACGCCCTGCGTGACGCCCGCTTCGATACGGGCCTCCAGCTGGCGGGGGTTCAGGACGCGGCCGACGTCCTGGGCCACGGCCAGCTCGACCACCCGCACCGAGCCCAGCTCGATGTCCACGTCGACCACCGCGCGGATCGCGCAGAACGCGAGCCCCACGAACGCGTCGCCCTGCCCGTCCGCGTCCAGCGGTTCGGTCGGGTGGGGGCGGCACTGGGCCGTCGCCCAGAGTTCCTTGCCCTCTATGGCCTCCGCGACGGTGGTGGAGAACGCGCCGTCGTACGACGTGATCCGGCCATCCGCGATCTGGAGCAGCTCCGTGGACATGCCGAGCTTGTGCGCCATCGGCTGGAGCAGCTGGGTGCGGACCATCTTGGCCGCCCGCTCCACCGCCCCGCCCGACACCCACGTGTGCCGACCGTGCGCCGACGCCCCGGCGGGCGGCTGGTCCGTGTCCACCGGAGCCGTCACCACGTCGTCCACGCCCAGCACTTCCTGGACGATCTGGCGGGCGAGCGTGGCGAAGCCCTGGCCCGTGTCGACGGCCGCGCAGATCACCGTCGCGATGCCGTCCTGCACCTTCACGGTGGCCGTGGACACCTCGTCGGTGCCCTCCGCGCCGAGCATGTGGACCATGCCCACGCCGTACCCGACCCCGCGCCGCACCGCGCCCGGCTCGCCCGCGCCCTCCGGGCCCCCGGGCAGCAGCCACTCCTCCTCCGGCGCGTCCTTCGGCAGCGCGGGCAGCTCGAAGTCGCGCACCGCGCGCAGCAGTTCGGCCACCGGCGCCGGGCAGGTGACGGTCTGGCCCGTCGGCAGCAGGTCACCGGTCGCCAGGACGTTGCGCATCCGCAGCTCGGCGCCGTCGATGCCGAGGGCGGCGGCCAGCTTGTCCATCTGGCCCTCGTACGCCGCGCACACCTGCATAGCGCCCTCGCCGCGCACGTGCCCGGACGGCGGGTTGTTGGTGCGCACCGCCCAGCCCTCGACGAAGGCGTGCGGGACGACGTACGGGCCGCACGCGAAGGCGACGGCCGCGGCCAGCGACTCCGAGGAGGAGTCGGCGTAGGCCCCCGCGTCCATCAGGATCTGGGCCTCCACCTTGACCAGGCGGCCCTCCGCGTCCGCGTGGTGGCGGTAGCGCAGCAGGGTCGGGTGGCGGTGGGCGTGTCCGAGGAAGGACTCCTCGCGGGTGGCGGCCAGCTTGACCGGGTAGCCGGTGCGCAGCGCCAGCAGGCCCAGCGGAAGCTGGAAGGCGGGGTCCTCGCGGTCGGCGGTGGCGCCCGGGACGCCGGTGACGACGATCTTGACCCGGTCGGGTTCGAGGCCGAAGCAGGCGGCCGCGAGGTCGCGGTCGGTGTGCGGGTCGGTGGAGGCGGTGTAGATCTCGACGCCGCCGTCGGGGCGCGGCACGGCGAGGCCGGCCTCGGCGCCGATGGGGGCGGGGTCCTGGCGGCCGATCCGGTAGAGGCCCTCGACGACGACCTCGCCGACCGCCTCCGGGTCGCCGTAGCGCAGCGGGATGTGCCGGATCAGGTTGCCGTCGGGGTGCAGCGGCGGGGCGCCGAAGGAGTGCTCGGGGTCGGTGACCGCGTCCAGCAGCTCGTACTCGACCGCGATCGCGGCGGCGGCCAGCCGGGCCGTGTCCGGGTGGTCGGCGGCCACGGCGGCGATGGGCTCGCCGTGGTGGCGGACGAGGTCGTGGGCGAAGACCGGGCGATCGGCGATGCGACGGCCGTGGGTGGTGGCGCCGGGGACGTCCGCGTGGGTGACCACGGCCCGCACGCCCGGCATCTCGGCGGCGGCCGAGGTGTCGATGGAGCGGATCCGGGCGTGGGCGTGCGGGGAGCGCAGCACGGCGGCCCAGAGCAGGCCCTCGGCCCACAGGTCGGCCGCGTAGGGGAAGGTGCCCTCGGACTTGGCCCGGGTGTCGGCGGCGGGGAGGGACGCGCCGATCCCGCGCAACACCTCGGGCTCCGCGGCCGCGGCCATCGCCGTGATGGAGAACGATCCGGTGGCCGGTCCCGTTCCCGCGCCCGTGGCTCCCGCTCCCACGGTCGGTCCCGTCGCCGTCGCCGCGTCGTGCCCGCTCACGCCATGCCTCCGTGCTGGTGGTCCGGGTGGATGCCGCCCTCGCCGGGCGCGGCCTGGTGCGGAATGCGCGCTTCCGAGCCCTCCGCCGAGGCACCGGCGGCACCCGCGGCACCCGCGGCGCCCGCGGCCACCGCCTCCGCGGCCGCCTCGCGCTCGGCGACGACCTCGCCGACGGCGTCGATGACGCCCCGGTAGCCGGAGCACCGGCAGAGGTTGCCGCACAGGGCCTGGCGGGTCTCCAGCTCGCTGGGGGCGTGGTTGCCCTCCAGCAGGTCGTGGATGGTCATGGCCATGCCGGGGATGCAGAAGCCGCACTGGACGGCGCCCGACCGGCACAGCGCCTGCTGCACGTCGGAGAGTTCGCCGTCGGTGGCCAGGCCCTCGACCGTACGGACCTCACTGCTCGCGGCGGTCGCGGCGGGCACCAGGCAGGAGGCGACCAACCGGCCGTCGACCTGCACGGCGCAGGCGCCGCACTCGCCCTGCGAGCAGCCGTCCTTGGCGCCGGCGAGGCCGAGCCGTTCGCGCAGCACGTAGAGCAGGGACTCGCCGATCCAGGCACCGGTGACGGGCCGGTCGGCGCCGTTGACGCGCAGCACGTAGGAGGCGAGGGGGTGCTCCTCGTGCACCGGCCCCCCGACCTCGACCGGCCCGGCGACCTCGACCGCAGCCCCGACCCCGACCGGCTCGACGGCCGGCTCCGGCTCCGCCTCCTGGACCGCGCCCGAGCCCGCCACCGCGACCGCGACATCGTCCGCCTCCGGCGCCCGCTCCGGGCCCCCTTCGTCGTACGTCGCCCGCTCGTCCGGGAGCTCCGCCGGATCCCCGGCCCCGGGGTCCCCACCGGTTTCCCGGTGTTCCCCGGCCCCCCCGCCCGACGCACCGCCGGCTCCGGCGAAGCCGGTCCCCGGGTCGTGGTCGAGGTGGTCGGTGGCGCCCGCACCGTGGTGCGTCTGCTCGAAGCCCGCGCCGTGGTCCGTCACGTGGTCCGGCGCCCGGTCGGCGGCCGGGTGCGGTCGCTCCGCGGTCAGCGGCGCCGCGGCCGCGCCGTGGGCGGCGTCGATGTCGGGTGCCGGGTGCACCGGGCCCGTCTCGTGCGCCAGGTGGTCGAGGTGGGCGAAGTGGTCCGGCTGCCCGGGGTGGTCCGCGCCGTCCGCGTGGTCCGGGTGGCGCAGGTGCTCCGGGAGCGGGGTGCCCACGCCGGGGCCGCCGAGGACGCGCGGTCCGCGCGGCAGCCGCGGCGGCGCGCCCACGCCGGGACCGCCCAGCACCCGTCCCCCGGGGCCGAAGCCGCCGGGTCCGGCGGCGGGGAGCGCGCCCCCGCTCATGGTCTGTTCGGGGTCCAGGGCGCCGAAGGCGTCGAAGCCGCCGGGCGCGTCCTGCGCGGCCGGGACGGGGGCCGCGGTGTCGTCGAAGGGGTCCGCCACCGGCTCGGCGCCGTAGACGCCGTGGCCGGGCTGGGCGGCCCAGGGGGCGGCGGCGCCGCCCGGCAGGGTGGCCGGGGCCTGGCTCCAGTCGGCCTCCAGGGCGCCCCGGCGGAACTCGCCGGACTCCTCGGGCAGTTCCCCCTCGACGACCGGGATCGCCCACTGGCCGGTCTGTGCGCCGTGCCCGTCGACCGCGGTGGCGTACGGGTCCTCGACGCCCTGCACGGCTTCGGGGAAGTGCCATTCGGCGGTCGACGCGGAGTCGTGCCCGTGGTCCTGGCCGTGCGCGTGCCCGTACGCGTGCTCGTACCCCGCGCCCTCGTATCCCGCGCCCTCGTACCCCGAGCCGGGGTCGGTCGCGCCGGGGTCCTCGCCGCCGCGCGCCGGGTCGCCGTCGGCGGCACCGTCGGCGTGCAGCGCGGCCATCGCGGACGCGGGCATCGGGATGACCGCCGGGATCGGGCCCAGCACCGGCGCGGGCGCGGCCTGCGCGCGGGCGGCCGGTTCCGCGGGGGCCGAACCGCCGGCCTCGGGCCAGCGCACCGGCATCGTCCAGGTGCCGGTCGCGGCCGGGTCGGTGGCGGCCGAGCCCAGCGGCACGATCATCGGCGGGGGCACGAAGCCGTGTCCCGGTGCGGCCAGCGGCTCGCCGGTCCCGGTCGCGCCCAGCATGTCCGGGGGCAGCTTCACGAACGCCGTGGCGTCCGAGTCGTATTCGCCGCCGTGCGGGACCGGCTCCCAGCCCCACGCGGTGCCCGCGCCGCCATTGCCCGTACCGTCGCTCACGCCGTCGCCCACGTTCTCGTTCCCACTCATGAGGTCAGCGCCCTCCCCAGGGCCCTCCGTGCCAGTACCGCCACCGTGCGGCGCAGGTGCAGCACCGCCGGGGCCACCGCTTCGCCCTGGTCCGGCACGCAGGCGGCCGCGACGTACTCGCCGAAGGCTTCCAGCGCGTCCGGGGCCAGGGTGCGCTCCCCGTCCCAGTCGATCAGCGAGGCGACCCACTGCTCCGCCTCCAGCGGGCGCAGCGGCATCGGCGCGACCGCGCCCACCGCGATGCGCACGCCCCGGCGCGCGGGGTCGAGGACGAGCCCCACGGACGCCACCGCGCGCCCCGGGCCGGTGCGGCCCGTGGCCTTCAGGAACACCTGCGGGGCGTGCAGCAGGGGCACCCGGACGAAGCCGATGAGTTCACCGGGTCGCAACATCTCCCGCCCGGCCAGCAGGTGCGAGATCGGGATCTCGCGGCGCGAGCCGCCGGGGCCGACGATGACGAGGACCGCCTCCAGCGCCGCCAGCACCGGCAGCGCGTCGCCGGTCGGAGCGGCCGTGGCGATGTTGCCGCCGAGCGTGCCCGCGTTGCGGATCTGCGGCGGCCCGGCCGCGCGGGCGGCGGCCGCCAGCGCGGGGATCAGCGCGGCGAAGTCGGGGCGGCCCATCCGCGCGTGGGTGAGTCCGGCCCCGAGGAGGGCGTGGCCGTCCTGGTACTGCCAGCCGCGGATCTCGTTGATCCGGCCGAGGCCCACCAGCGCGGCCGGGCGCAGCAGCCCGGCGTTGACTGCGGCCATGAGGTCGGTGCCGCCGGCCACGGGCACGGCCGCGGGCATGGCGGCGAGCGCCGCCACGGCCTCGTCGAGCGAGGCCGGCAGCGTCACGGACTGCGTCGGCTGCGGCCCCTGAGGTGAATCCGGTGCGTGCAGTGCGTGCGGTGCGTGCGTGGTCAACCCAGCTGCCCCTTCCCGATGTCCCGGCGCTCACGCCTGTTCCGCCGTACGGTACGTGCTCACGACCGGGACGTGGCAACTCTGGCACATCTTCGAAGGCGCCCGGCGCGAGGGTCGGCCGGGCGCCGCCGCCGGACCCCCCGCAGGTCGACCGCCGCGCACCGGTCCCGCCCGGGTCCGGCGGGGTCCGGCCGCGCACCGGGGACGGGTCCGACCGGATCGCCCGTTTCTCCCCTCTATACGGCGAATTCGGGGAAGAGTTCCACGAATCTCCCCCGGTGCTTCACCCGTCGCACACCAGGTCGTCACACGCGGGGCGGGGCGCCCTCCTTCGGCCGCCCGAGCACGCCGGGGCGGCGCTGCCACGGCAACGGGCCGCCCGGCGGCCGGTAGTCGACCCCGAGGGCGTCCAGGCGCGCGTAGTGCCCGCCCATGCGCGCCTCGAAGTCCGCGTAGTCCCGCGCGGCCGGTTCGGGCAGCCGCGACCACACGGCCTCGGCGAAGGCGGCCAGCCGCGGGAACACCTGGTAGTCCACCCGGCCCTGGTGCTCCATCACCTCGGTCCAGACGTTGGCCTGCGCGCCCAGCACGTGGGCGGCGGCCCGTTCCGAGAGCTGCGGGGGCACCGGCTCGAAGCGGTAGACGTCCTCCAGCGTGCGGACGTACCCGATCGGCATCGGCTCGTCCGGGCCCGGGGCCTGACGGTGGTCCAGGTACACCTGCTGCTCGGGGCACATCACCACGTCGTGCCCGGCCTCGGCGGCGGCGATCCCGCCCGCGTAGCCGCGCCAGGAGGAGACGGTGGCCCCCTCCGCCAGGCCGCCCTCCAGGATCTCGTCCCACCCGACCAGGCGCCGGCCGCGCGCGGCGAGCCAGCCGTCGAAGTGCCGGATGAACCAGGACTGGAGGCCGTCCTCGTCCTTGACCCCGAGCTCCCGGATCCGCTCCTGGGCCGCCGCGGAGGCCGCCCACTGGGTCTTGGGGCACTCGTCGCCGCCCACGTGCACGAAGGGCGAGACCTGCGCCGGGAAGAGCTCCAGCACCTCCTCGAAGACGCCCTCGTAGAAGCGCAGCACGGCCTCGGTGGGCGCGAGCACGTTCTCGTTGATGCCCCAGTCGTCCCACACGCCGAGCGCCGCCGTGTCGACGACGTCGGTGTTGCCGAGCTCCGGGTAGGCGGCGATGGCGGCCTGCGCGTGCCCCGGCAGGTCGATCTCGGGCACCACCCGCACCTGGCGCTCGGCCGCGTAGGCGACGATCTCGCGGATGTCGTCCTGGGTGTAGAAGCCGCCGTGCGGGGTCTCGTTCCACAGCGGCGAGTCCCGGTGGCCCCAGCGCGAGCGCGGGCGCCAGGCGCCGACCTCGGTGAGCCGGGGGTACCGCTTGATCTCGATCCGCCAGCCCTGGTCGTCCGTCAGGTGCAGGTGCAGGACGTTGAGCTTGTGCGCGGTCAGCAGGTCTATGTACCGCAGGACGCCGTCCTTGGGCAGGAAGTGCCGCGAGACGTCGAGCAGCAGCCCGCGCCAGCCGAAGCGGGGCGCGTCGCGGACGGTGCCGTAGGGCAGGCTCCAGGTCGCGCCGGGCAGCGGCGCCCGCCGGAAGGCGTGCGGCCCGAGCAGCTGACGCAGCGTCTGCGCGCCCCAGAACACCCCGGCGGGCCCGCCGCCGCGGATCAGCACGCCGTCGGCGGCCACCGTCAGCTCGTAGCCCTCGGCGCCCAGCTCGCGCCCGAGCTCCTCGTCGACCAGGAGCCGTACGTCGGCCCGCTCGCCGGCGTCGGCGGGCGCCAGGCTCCACCCGGCGGCGGCCCCCAGCGTCCCCCGCAGCCAGCGCGCGGTGGCCCGCGTGCCGGGTCCGGCGGCGAGGTCGGGCTCGGGCCCGAATCCGTAGCGGGCCCCGCCCGCGGCGAAATCGGCGTCCAGGGGTGCGGGGATCAGGTCCATGCGTCGGCCCTCCACGACGGCCGCCGCGACGGGCACGACGGCACAGTGCGTTGCACTCTGCGCAACGGCCGTTCCACAGAGCGCTCGTTGCGGCCGACCCTACCCGTGCCGCGCCCACGCGAAGGGCCCCCGGGCGCGCTGGTGCGCGCCCGGGGGCCCTTGGCGAAACCTGGTCAGGAGGTCAGGCGGTGGAACGGTCGAGCAGCCGGTGGGCGACTACTTGTCCTTGCCCTTGTCCTTGTCCCCGCCGGAACCCATGGATTCGTAGATCTCCTTGCACATGGGGCAGACCGGGTACTTCTTCGGGTCGCGACCCGGTACCCAGACCTTGCCGCAGAGCGCGACGACGGGGGTCCCGTCGAGGGCGCTCGCCATGATCTTGTCCTTCTGGACGTAGTGGGCGAAGCGCTCGTGGTCGCCGTCACCGTGGGAAACCTGTGGCGTCGGCTCGACGAGGGTTCCCGTGCCAGACCCGCGCTCGGGCTCAAGAGTGCTCATACAAGCCAGAGTACTGAACCCCGGCCGGGTCAGTTCAGCGACGGGTCGTCCGGATAGGTGGCGACCATCGCCAGGTCGCTGCGCTGGCGGCGCAGGACGGCCCGCCAGAGCTGTTCGGGGACCGGGTAGGCCACGTCCCCCGGCTCGGACTCGACGACGTACCAGGCCCCCTCGCCCAGCTCGTCCTCCAGCTGACCGGGGCCCCAGCCCGAGTAGCCCGCGAAGATCCGCAGCGACCCCAGGGCGCTGGCCAGCAGCTCCGGCGGGGCCTCCAGGTCGACCAGGCCGATCGCGCCGTGCACCCGGCGCCAGCCCAGCGGGCCCTCCTCGCCGGGGATGACCGCGACGCCGAGGGCGGAGTCCAGGGCGACCGGGCCGCCCTGGAAGACCACTCCGGGGGCGCCGGCCAGCGCGGCCCAGGGCAGCAGGACGTCGCCCACGCCCACCGGGGTGGGCCGGTTCAGGACCACGCCGAGCGATCCCTGCTCGTCGTGGTCGAGCAGCAGGACCACGGCGCGGTCGAAATTCGGGTCCGCGAGGGCGGGGGTGGCCACGAGCAACCGCCCTGTGAGGGAGGACACCTCGGTCATGCGGCCATCGTCTCGCACATTCGCCCTCCGGGGGGAGCGGACGGCGAGAAGTGATCGTGCGCAGCTCAGGCGCACGGCGGCAGCCGGGAGCGCGCACCGCGAGGACTCACAGAGGCAGCCCGGAGGCAGCCGGAAGGCAACACTCCGCTATTTGGCGGACACATAGGGTGCTGTGGCGAATTCATGACAGTCATACGGCCACGTCGGCCTTACATACCAGGGGGTCCTGCCGCTTACCCTTTTCCCTGGCCCCCTGCCCACACCTCTCCGGAACGCGAGATTCATGACCGGCACAGTCAGTGACGATGTACTGCTTGTCCACGGCGGTACCCCGCTCGAGGGCGAGATCCGTGTCCGCGGCGCGAAGAACCTCGTGCCGAAGGCCATGGTCGCCGCTCTGCTCGGCAGCGCACCCAGCCGGCTCCGCAACGTTCCGGACATCCGTGACGTGCGGGTCGTGCGCGGCCTCCTCCAGCTGCACGGCGTCACCGTCCGCCCCGGCGAGGAGCCGGGCGAGCTGGTGCTCGACCCCACCTACGTCGAGAGCGCCAACGTGGCGGACATCGACGCGCACGCGGGTTCGTCGCGCATCCCGATCCTCTTCTGCGGCCCGCTGCTGCACCGCCTCGGCCACGCCTTCATCCCGGGCCTGGGCGGCTGCGACATCGGCGGCCGTCCGATCGACTTCCACTTCGACGTGCTCCGCCAGTTCGGCGCGACCATCGAGAAGCGCGAGGGCGGTCAGTACCTGGAGGCCCCGCAGCGGCTGCGCGGCTGCAAGATCCGCCTGCCCTACCCGTCGGTCGGCTCGACCGAACAGGTGCTGCTGACGGCCGTCCTGGCCGAGGGCGTCACCGAGCTGAGCAACGCGGCCGTCGAACCGGAGATCGAAGACCTCATCTGCGTCCTGCAGAAGATGGGCGCGATCATCTCCGTCGACACCGACCGGACCATCCGCATCACCGGTGTGGACGAGCTCGGCGGCTACAACCACAAGGCGCTCCCGGACCGCCTGGAGGCCGCCTCGTGGGCTTCCGCGGCCCTGGCGACCGGCGGCAACATCTACGTCCGCGGAGCGCAGCAGCGCTCGATGATGACGTTCCTGAACACCTTCCGCAAGGTCGGTGGCGCCTTCGAGATCGACGACGAGGGCATCCGCTTCTGGCACCCGGGCGGCCCGCTCAAGGCGATCCACCTGGAGACGGACGTCCACCCCGGCTTCCAGACCGACTGGCAGCAGCCGCTGGTGGTGGCGCTGACGCAGGCGACCGGGCTCTCCATCGTCCACGAGACGGTCTACGAGTCCCGCCTGGGCTTCACCTCCGCGCTGAACCAGATGGGCGCGCACATCCAGCTGTACCGGGAGTGCCTGGGCGGCTCGGCGTGCCGTTTCGGCCAGCGCAACTTCCTGCACTCGGCGGTCGTCTCCGGCCCCACCAAGCTGCAGGGCGCCGACCTGGTCATCCCCGACCTGCGGGGCGGGTTCTCGTACCTGATCGCGGCTCTGGCGGCCGAGGGCACTTCGCGAGTGCACGGCATCGACCTGATCAACCGCGGCTACGAGAACTTCATGGAGAAGCTCGTGGAACTGGGCGCGAAGGTCGAGCTGCCGAACGGCGACCTCGTCTAGCCCGACAGCCCGCGCGCCCCGCGCGCGGGCAGGCAAGCAGAAGGGCGGCCACCCCCGAGGGGG
>NZ_JBHWLC010000077.1:0-38013 GCF_042730635.1 Streptomyces sp. NPDC059917 | reverse complement strand
GCCGGAGTCCTCACCGACCGGGCCCCGCCGCGTCCACGGCTCAGGCGTGCAGGGTGGCCGAGCGGCGCGGGATCGCGAAGGAGTCCAGCTCGGCGCGGGTCAGCCCGGTGAGCGCGGTGACCTCCTCGGCGCCGACCGCGCCGCAGTCCAGGCCGCGGACCAGGTAGCCGGCCAGGGCCTTGGCGGTGGCGGGCTCGTCCATCACGTCGCCCTCGATCTTGGCGACGTAGGCCTTCAGGCGCGCGGCGGCGGCTTCCAGGCCCTCGCGGTAGAAGACGAAGACGGCCGCGTAGCGGGTCGGCAGGTGCGCCGGGTGCATGTCCCAGCCCTGGTAGTAGGCGCGGGCCAGGGCGCGGCGGGTGAGGCCGTAGTGCAGCTTCCACGCCTCGTGGACCTGCTCGGTGGTGCCGACGGGCTTGACGTTGGTCGAGCCGTCGGAGACGCGTACGCCGGTGCCCGCGGCCGCGACCTGCATGATCGCCTTGGCGTGGTCGGCGGCCGGGTGGTCGCTGGACTGGTAGGCGGCCGAGACGCCGACGCAGGCGCTGTAGTCGAAGGTGCCGTAGTGCAGGCCGGTGGCGCGGCCCTTGGAGGCCTCGATCATCCGGGCCACGGTGGCGGTGCCGTCGGAGGCCAGGATGGACTGGCTGGTCTCGATCTGGATCTCGAAGCCGATCCGGCCCGGGCGCAGGCCGCGGGTGGTCTCGAAGGCCTCCAGCAACTCGACGAAGGCGCTGACCTGCTCGGCGTAGGTCACCTTGGGCAGGGTCAGGACGAGGCCCTCGGGCAGGCCGCCGTGCTCCAGCAGGCCGGAGAGGAAGATGTCCGTGGTGCGGATGCCGCGGTCGCGGACGTTGGACTCCATGCACTTCATCCGGATGCCCATGTAGGGGGCGTTCGTGCCGTTGGAGAAGGCCTCCGAGACGAGGCGGGCGGCGCGGGCCGCGGCCTGGTCCTCCTCCTCGTCGGAGCGGACGCCGAAGCCGTCCTCGAAGTCGACGCGGAGGTCCTCGACGGGCTCGGCGAGGAGCTTGGCGCGCACGCGGTCGTAGACCGGTACCGCCAGTTCGTCGCTGATGCCGAGTACCTTGGCGAAGGTGGCCGCGTCCGGGGCGTGCTCGTCGAGCGCGGCCAGCGCCTGGTCGCCCCAGGAGCGGATGGTGTCCGCGGCGAAGACGTCACCGGGGACGTAGACCGTGTGGATGGGCTGGCGGGTACCGGGGTCGCCGGGGTAGTGGCGCGCGAGTTCCGCGTCCACCGGTGCGAGGGAGGCGCTGATGCCCTCGCTGACCGCACCTGCGAGGCTTGTCGCCACCTTCTCCTGCTGACCCATCGTGCACTCTCCTCTTTTCCGCTACACGGAAGCATTGATCCGCATAGCAGAATTTAGTCAGCGCATTCCGCTCCGTCAATGGTTGTCGGAAACAGCACGGGGCCGCGTGGCGAGAGTCACCACGCGGCCCCGGGGCACAGCGTCTACGCAGGTCAGGTCCGGTCGGCGACCGGAACCCGAGCTCAGCCCTTGCGGGCCTGGATCTCTTCGGTCAGCTGCGGGACGACCGCGAAGAGGTCGCCGACCACGCCGTAGTCGACCAGGTCGAAGATCGGGGCCTCGGAGTCCTTGTTGATGGCCACGATGGTCTTCGAGGTCTGCATGCCCGCGCGGTGCTGGATCGCGCCGGAGATGCCCGAGGCGATGTAGAGCTGCGGGGAGACCGACTTGCCGGTCTGGCCGACCTGGTTGGAGTGCGGGTACCAGCCGGCGTCCACGGCGGCGCGGGAAGCGCCGACGGCCGCACCGAGCGAGTCGGCGAGCGACTCGATGATGTGGAAGTTCTCGGCGCCGTTGACGCCGCGGCCGCCGGAGACCACGATCGCGGCCTCGGTCAGCTCCGGGCGACCGGTCGACTCGCGCGGGGTGCGGGAGACGATCTTGGTGCCGGTGGCCAGCGCGCCGAAGGTGACGGCGAGCGCCTCGACGGCGCCCGCGGCCGGGGCGGCCTCGACCGGAGCCGAGTTCGGCTTGACGGTGATGACCGGAGTGCCCTTGGAGACGCGGGACTTGGTGGTGAAGGACGCGGCGAACGCGGCCTGCGTCGCGACCGGACCCTCGTCACCCGCCTCCAGGTCCACGGCGTCGGTGATGATGCCGGAGCCGATGCGGACGGCCAGGCGGGCCGCGATCTCCTTGCCCTCGGCGGAGGAGGGGACGAGGACAGCCGCCGGGGACACCGCGTCGTAGGCGGCCTGGAGGGCGTCCACCTTCGGTACGACGAGGTACTCGGTGAACTCGGGGGCGTCGGCGGTGAGCACCTTGACCGCGCCGTGCTCGGCGAGCACGGCGGCGGTGTCGGCCGCGCCGGCGCCCAGGGCGACGGCGACGGGCTCGCCGATGCGGCGGGCGAGGGTCAGCAGCTCGAGGGTGGGCTTGCGGACGGCGCCGTCCACGTGGTCGACGTAGACGAGGACTTCAGCCATGGGAATGCTCCTGCGAAAGCGAAGTAGTCGGGGGAGGTGGGGCGTGACCGTGTGCGGCCGAAGCTCTTAGATGAACTTCTGGCCGGCCAGGAACTCGGCCAGCTGCTTGCCGCCCTCGCCCTCGTCCTTGACGATCGTGCCGGCGGTGCGGGCCGGGCGCTGCGCCGCGGAGTCGACCGCGGTCCAGGAGCCCTCGAGGCCGACCTCGTCCGCGTCGATCTCCAGGTCGGACAGGTCCCAGGCCTCGACCGGCTTCTTCTTCGCGGCCATGATGCCCTTGAAGGACGGGTAGCGGGCCTCGCCGGACTGGTCCGTCACGGACACGAGGGCCGGCAGGGAGGCCTCCAGCTGCTCGCTGGCGGTGTCGCCGTCACGGCGGCCCTTGACGGTGCCGTCCTCGACCTTGACCTCCGAGAGCAGGGTGACCTGCGGGACGCCCAGGCGCTCGGCCAGGATCGCCGGGAGGACGGCCATGGTGCCGTCGGTCGAGGCCATGCCGGTGATGACCAGGTCGTAACCGGCCTTCTCAATGGCCTTGGCGAGCACCAGCGAGGTGCCCATCACGTCGGTGCCGTGCAGGTCGTCGTCCTCGACGTGGATCGCCTTGTCGGCGCCCATGGACAGCGCCTTGCGCAGCGCGTCCTTGGCGTCCTCGGGGCCCACCGTCAGGACGGTGATCTCCGCGTCGTCGGCCTCGTCGGCGATCTGCAGCGCCTGCTCGACGGCGTACTCGTCGAGCTCCGACAGCAGGCCGTCGACGTCGTCGCGGTCGACGGTCAGGTCATCGGCGAAGTGCCGGTCGCCGGTGGCGTCGGGCACGTACTTCACACAGACAACGATCCTCAAGCTCACGCCGGCTCTCCTACTGCATCGTCTTTACTGGTGCTGCCTTGATGCAGGCAGCATAGGCGCCTTGTCGGCCCGATCCCGGTCGGGGCGGCCCGCGCTCCGAAGGGAATGTTACTCGCCAGTACACCCTGGGTCCCCTCCGGTTGCAAGGCCGACGAACTGTGACCTTGCCAACGCCGGACGGACCCGCTCCAGCAGGGACGATTCAGTCGCGCAACGCGTTGAAGCGCCCCTGGTGGTACAGCAGGGGACGACCTTCCCCGAGGGAGTCCCCGGCAACCGCCTCCGCGATGACCACCCGGTGCGCACCCGCCGGAACGCGGGCCACGATCCGGCAGACCAGCCAGGCCAGCACGCCGTCCAGCAGCGGGACCCCGTGCGGGCCCGTGGTCCAGTCGGTGTCCGGACCGAAGCGGTCGGCCCCGCTCCGGGCGAACAGCCCGGCCAGCTCCCGCTGGTGCTCGCCGAGTATGTGGACCCCGAGGTGTTCGGAGTCGCGTATCCCGGGCCAGCTGGAGGACCCGGTGCCGATGGTGAAGGAGAGCAACGGAGGGTCGGCGGAGACGGAGTTGAGCGAGGTGGCCGTGAAGCCCACCGGTCGGCCGCCGCTCGCGGAGGTGATCACCGCGACCCCGGCGGCGTGCTGCCGGAAGACGGAACGCAACAGGTCGGGCGAACCGGGGAGGACGGACTCGGGGTCCGTGGGGCGGGCGTCCGCGGAGCCCGCGCCGGCGGGGCGGGCATCGGCAGGGGCCGTGGTGGCGGTCAGCGCCGTCATCGAAATGTCTCTTCCTTCTGCAGCGTCGTCTGTCCCGGCCGGGTCGCCGGAGGAGGTGGGGGCGATCAGTGACCCCGACAGCGCGCGCTCGCGTACCGGACCAGGTCGAGGTGGACCCGTCCGTAAAGCAGGAGTTCGTACCGCATGCCGAAAGACTGGCGATCACCGGCGCGCACAGTCAAGCGGTGGCCCGCACATTGTCAGGTGCGTCACGCTCCGTGGGCCGGGACCGGTTCAGACGGCCGCGCCGAGGGCCGCGATCACGTCCGCCTTGCGGGGCATCCCGGCCGCCCGGCGCACGATCCGGCCCCCCGCGTCCAGGACCAGCACCGTCGGCGTCTTCCGCACTCCCAGGTCGCGGACGAGCGCGAGGTGGTCCTCGGCGTCGATCTCGATGTGCGCGACGCCCTCGACCATGGCCGCCACCTCCGCCAGGATCCGGCGGGTGGCCCGGCAGGGCTGGCAGAACGCGCTGGAGAACTGGACCAGGGTGGCCCGCTCCCCCGGTTCGGCGCCCAGTTCCGCGCGCCCCAGCCGCCGCCCGCCCGGGTGCTCCCGCCGCGACCCGGACTCCGGCTCCCGCTCCGGCGCGGGCTCCCGCGCCGGCTCCCCGCCCTGGTCCCGCACGTGTTCTCCCATCGTCGCGGCCCGTCCGTCCGTACCGTCATCCGTACGGTCGTCCGAGCGCCCGCCCGGCGCGCCGCATTCCCGGCGTGACAAGAATCTCTCCTGGTCGGGGCATCTGGACTGGCCACCGGGGCAGGTATGGGGCACGATCCCCATGGCTACGTACCTACGATGGCGTAACTTACGGCCGGGAGTACCTCCCCAGGCAGAAAGCGGGGTCTCCCCACATGGCTGAGTTCGTCTACCCCCCGGTGATCGGCGCGGCGCACACGCTCTTCAAGGCGCTGGACGTCCGCATCGACATGAAGGGCACCGAGAACATCCCCCGCAAGGGCGGTGCGGTGCTCGTCTCCAACCACGTCGGTTACCTGGACTTCATCTTCGCCGGGCTGACGGCGCGGCCGTCCAAGCGGCTCGTGCGCTTCATGGCCAAGGAGTCGGTGTTCCGGCACAAGGTGTCCGGCCCGCTGATGCGCGCGATGAAGCACATCCCGGTCGACCGCACGCAGGGCGAGTCCGCCTACCAGCTCGCCCTCGACTCGCTGCGCGGCGGCGAGATCATCGGGGTGTTCCCCGAGGCGACCATCTCGCAGTCCTTCACGCTGAAGAGCTTCAAGTCCGGTGCGGCGCGGATGGCGCAGGAGGCCGGGGTCCCGCTGATCCCGGTGGCGCTGTGGGGCACCCAGCGGATGTGGACCAAGGGCCACCCGAAGGACCTGCGGCGCAGCCACATCCCCGTGACGATGCGCGTGGGCGAGCCCATGGAGGCGCCGACCGACCAGTTCGCCGGTGCGATCACGCGGCGGCTGCGCGAGCGGGTGCAGGAGCTGCTGGACGCGGCGCAGCGGGCGTACCCGGCGAAGCCGAAGGGCGCGGACGACTCGTGGTGGCTGCCGGCGCACCTCGGCGGTACGGCGCCCACCCCCGCCCAGGTCCGCGAAGCGGGCTGACGGCCCGGCCGGACCGGGCGGCCGTCTCTATCCCGCCTCCACCCCCGCGGAGTACCGTCTCGACCCGGGGGGTGGTGGTCCTATGCGCGGGTTCAAGCGGTACCTGGCCGCGGCGCTGGCCGGCCGGTTCGCGTCCGAGGGGATGGGGATCGCGCTGGTGCTGCTGGCGCTGGAGCGGACCGGGAGCGCCGCGAACGGCGCCTTCGTCCTGACGGCCTGGTTGGCGCCGCACGTGCTGGCGGCCCCGCTCGCGGGAGCCGCCGCCGCGCGGACCGCGCGGCCCCGGCTCTTCCACGTGGGCGCCCTCGTCTGCTTCACGCTGGCCGTGGCGGCCCTGTCGGTGCTGGTGGGCCGGGCCCCGGTCCCCGTGGTGATCGCGGTGGCGGTGGCCGGTGGCAGCTGCGGACCGATGGTGACGGGCGGGCTGTCCAGCCTGGTGGCCTCGCTGGTCCCGGCGGGCGCCGGGCGCGACCAGGCCTACGCCTGGGACGCGGCCACCTACAACGCGGCGGGCGTCACCGCCCCGGCGGTGGTGGGCCTGGTCGCCGCGCTCGGTTCGGCGGGCCCGGCGATGGCCGTACTGGCCTGCTCGGGCGCGCTGGCCGCCGTCCTGGCCGCCCTGCTCCCGTACGAGGACCCCCGCGCCCGGCGCCGTGCGGCGGCGCCCCGACCCACCGCGGGCGGCGGTTTCGCCGCCCTGTGGCGGGTCCGCGAGCTGCGGGCGATCTCCGCGGCGACCACCTTGGCCTTCGTCGGCATCGGCGCGCTGAGCACCACGGCGGTCCTGATCACCCGCGGCCTCGGCGCCCCCGGCGCCGGGGGCGCCCTGATGACGGCCTTCGCCGTGGGCGCGCTGTCGGGGTCCGTGCTGCTGGCCCGGCGGCGGGCCTCCGGGCGCGCGGACGATCCCGGACTGCTGGCGCGCTGGGCGCTGGGCGGCACCGGGGTCGCGCTGGTCGCGGTCGCCTTCGCGCCGACCGTGCCGCTGGCCGCGGCCGGATTCGCGCTGGCGGGGGTGTGCGACGGCCCCCTGCTCACGGCGACACTGCGGATCCGGGCCGAGCACGCGCCGGAGGAGGTGCGGGCCCAGGTGTTCACCCTGGGCGCCGGGCTCAAGGTCACGGCGGCGGCCTCCGGGGCGGCCCTGGTGGGCCTCGCGGCGGGTCGGCCGCCGTGGATGCTGGTCCTGGGCATAGCGGCGCTCCAGCTCGCAGCGGTGGCCGTGCACCGGTTGGCCGCGGGCCCCGCCCGACCGGCCGCGGCGCCGCTCCCGGCACCGGCCCCGGCGCCGTCCCCCGCCGTCTCGCGGGACACCCCGCAGGACGCCCCCGCCGGGCCGTAGGCCGCCTTCCCCCTCCGCGCCCCGCCGTGTCCCTCCGGCAGGGAAGGGCGGAGCCGCTACAGGCCCGTCGGCAGGAGGTCCCACAGGGCCTTGCGGTCGGGGGCCTCGCGCAGGGCGTCGAGCACCGGTGCGGGCGGGGCGGCGTACAGGGTGGGGTAGTCGATCTCGCCCAGTTCCGGACGGACCGGGAAGGCCAGCCGCTCGACCTCCAGCGAGAACCGGGCGTCCACCCCCGGCTTGTTGCCGCGCGGGTCGATCCGGGACCAGCCGGAGCGTCCCGGCAGCCGCAGGGCCACCAGGCCGTGGACGACCGCGCCCGAGCCGTCGTCCTCCGCCAGGAGCTGGTAGCAGAGCCCGGTCGGCACGTCCCGGGCGCGCAGCAGCGCGGTCAGGGCGTGGGCCTTGGCGTAGCAGATGCCGGTGCGCAGGCGCAGGACGTCGGAGGCCCGCCAGGTGACGCGCGGATCGTCCGCGTCGTTCGAGTGCGGGATGGTGTCGCGGACGAAGACGAAGGCGGCCTCGGCGTATGAATATGCATCGCCGGTGTCGGCCCACAGGTCGGCGGCGGTCTCCCGCACCAGCGGGTGGCCGTGATCGATGACCTCGTCGGCCGCCAGATAGGGCGGGAGGTCGGGATGCTCCGGGATCGGTTCCATGATCGGGAGCATAAATATACCCCGCCCCGTAAGTCTATAGATTTACGGGGCGGGGTACGCGTACGTCGTCAGCGCGCCAGCTCTTCCTTGAGCGCCTGGAGGAAGCCGTCGACGTCCTCCTCCTGGGTGTCGAAGCCGCACATCCAGCGCACGTCGCCCGCCACCTCGTCCCAGAAGTAGAAGCGGAAACGCTTCTGCAGGCGGCGCGACACCTCGTGCGGCAGCCGCGCGAACACCGCGTTGGCCTGCACCGGATAGAGGATCTCCACCCCGTCCAGCTCCCGCACTCCCGCCGCCAGCCGCTGCGCCATCGCGTTCGAGTGCCGGGCGTTGCGCAGCCACAGGTCCTTCGCGAGCAGCGCTTCGAGCTGCACCGAGACGAACCGCATCTTGGAGGCCAGCTGCATCGACATCTTGCGGATGTGCTTCATCTGCCGGACGGCGTCCGGGTTGAGCACCACGACGGCCTCGCCGAAGAGCATGCCGTTCTTCGTGCCGCCGTACGAGAGCACGTCGACCCCGACCGCGTTGGTGAACGCGCGCATCGGCACGTCCAGCGACGCCGCCGCATTGGATATCCGGGCCCCGTCGAGGTGGACCTTCATTCCCAGCCCGTGCGCGTGCTCGCAGATCGCCCGGATCTCGTCCGGGGTGTAGACCGTGCCCAGTTCGGTGTTCTGGGTGATGGACACGACCTGCGGCATCGCCCGGTGCTCGTCCTCCCAGCCCCAGGCCTGCCGGTCGATCAGCTCGGGGGTGAGCTTGCCGTCCGGTGTCGCCACGGTGAGCAGCTTGAGGCCCGCCATGCGCTCGGGGGCGCCGCCCTCGTCGACGTTGATGTGGGCCGACTCGGCGCACACCACCGCGCCCCAGCGGTCGGTCAGGGCCTGCAGCGCGGTCACGTTGGCGCCGGTGCCGTTGAAGACCGGGTAGGCCTCGGCGTACGGGCCGAAGTGGCTGCGGATGACCTTCTGGAGGTGCGCGGTGTACTCGTCGTCGCCGTAGGCGACCTGGTGGCCGCCGTTGGCCAGGGCTATCGCGGCCAGGACCTCGGGATGCGCTCCCGCGTAGTTGTCGCTCGCGAAACCGCGCACCGCCGGGTCGTGGTGCCGGCGGGCGTCGGTCCTCAGGGTTGCGGGGTCAGCCACAGACGCTGTCCGTTCACTTCGGTGGCGGGCCGCTCCCAGACGCCGGTGATGGCCTCGGCCAGCTCCTTGACGTCGGTGAAGCCCGCGAACTTCGCAGTGGGTCGCTCGGCGCGCATCGCGTCGTGCACCAGTGCCTTGATGACCAGGATCGCAGCTGCGGCGCCCGGGCCGTCCTCACCTCCCGCCTTGCGGAAGGAGTCGGCGAGCGCCAGGGTCCACGCCTCGGCCGCCGCCTTGCCCGCGTTGTACGCGGCGTTGTTGGCGACCGGCTTGTGCGCGCCGGACTGGCTCACCAGGACGTAGCGACCGCGGCCGCTGCGCAGCAGGCCGTCGTGGAACGCGAGCGAGGTGTGCTGGACGGTGCGGATGAGGAGCTTCTCCAGGAAGTCCCAGTCCGCGAGGTCCGTCTCGGTGAAGGAGGTGCTCCCGCGCCAGCCGCCGACGAGGTGGACCACGCCGTCGACCGAGCCGAACTCCTTCTCGGTCCGGGCGGCCCACTCCTTGGTGGCGTCCAGGTCGAGCAGGTCGACGGTGTCACCGGTGACGGTGGCGCCGCCGTGGGCGTAGCGGGCGGCGTCCACCGCTTCCGCGAGGCGCGCCGCGTCCGCGTCGGCCGCTATCACCGTGGCACCCGCCTCGGCGAGGCGGATCAGCGTGGCGCGGCCTGCGGGCCCGCCGGCCCCCGCCACCGCCACGACCGCTCCGCTGAGCTTTCCGTTTCCGTTCCCGGAGCCGTTCATCGGTACTGCCTCCTCCGCGCGAGCGCTCACGCGGCGACCCGCTCTTCCTGGCGACGGTCCTCGGCGTTCAGCGCCGTGATCCCCTTGGTCGAGGCGATGACGCCCTTGAGCTTCTTGGCGAGGGCCTCAAAGAACATGCTGAGGGGGAACTCGTCGGCCAGCACGTCGTCCACGAGCTTGCGCGGCGGCTGCGTCAGGTCCAGGGCGTCCGGGCCCTTGGCCCAGCGGGAGCCCGGGTGCGGGGCGAGGTAGGTCGCGACCAGCTCGTAGGCCTTGAACCAGTGAACCAGCTTGGGGCGGTCGATGCCCGCCCGGTAGAGGTCCTCGATCTCGGCGCACAGCTGGTTGGTGACCTGCGGGGCGCGCATCCAGTCGATCTTGAGCGTGTTGTCCGTCCAGCGCACGACGTCGTGCTTGTGGAGGTACGCGAAGAGCAGCTGGCCGCCGAGGCCGTCGTAGTTGCGGTTGCGGTCACCGGAGACGGGGAAGCGGAACATCCGGTCGAAGAGGACGGCGTACTGCACGTCACGACCGTGCTCGTTGCCCTCGGACTCCAGCTTCACGGCCTCCTTGAAGGCGGTGAGGTCGCAGCGCAGCTCCTCGAGGCCGTACATCCAGAACGGCTGGCGCTGCTTGATCATGAAGGGGTCGAACGGCAGGTCGCCGTGGCTGTGGGTGCGGTCGTGGACCATGTCCCACAGGACGAAGGCCTTCTCGCAGCGCTCCTGGTCGGTGACCATGGCGGCGATGTCGGCGGGCAGGGTGACGCCGAGGATGTCCACGGCCGCCTCGGTGACCTTGCGGAAGCGCGCGGCCTCGCGGTCGCAGAAGATGCCGCCCCAGGTGAAGCGCTCGGGGGCCTCGCGGACCGCGATGGTCTCCGGGAAGAGCACGGCCGAGTGGGTGTCGTAGCCCGCGGTGAAGTCCTCGAAGGTGATGCCGAGGAAGAGCGGGTTGTCGTACCGGGTGCGCTCCAGCTCGGCGAGCCACTCGGGCCACACCATCTTGAGCGCGACGGCCTCGAAGTTGCGGTCCGGGTTCCCGTTCTGGGTGTACATGGGGAACACGACGAGGTGCTGCAGTCCGTCGGCGCGCTCGGCGGCCGGGTGGAAGGCGAGCAGCGAGTCGAGGAAGTCCGGCACTGCGAAGCCGTCCGCGACCCACTTGCGCAGGTCGGCGACGAGGGCGCGGTGGTAGTCGAGGGAGTGCGGCAGCAGCGGCGACAGCTGCTCCACGGCGGCGATCATCCGCTCGACGACGGTCTCGGCCTCAAGTCGCGTGGGCGCACCCGCGACCTCGAAGTCGATCGAACCGTCCTTGGCCTGCCAAGGGCGGATCTCCTCCACGGCGGCCTTGAGCTGGGGCCACGCCGGGTGGTCCACCACCCGCGCTCCGGCGGTTATCACGGCACCGACCGGTCCCGGCACAAGAGTTTCCGTCATTTCACTTCCTCCACAGGAGAACCTCACGTTAAGACAGCGTATGCATGTGAGGCTCTCCTGCTCAAGAGGTGAAGCCGGAAATTATCCTGCGTCACCCCCATCGGCGCCGCAATTCTTCCCGCTCGACACCGTCCGCGCGATCGCTTCGCCTACGCCGTCCAGGGCACGGCGGGCCGCGGGCAGGAAGTCGACCAGCCCCAGGAATCCGTGGAACATCCCCGGATGATGGTCCTCGTGGGCGCTCGTGCCCGCCTCGCGGAGCGCGCGAACGTACGCCGCCCCCTCGTCGCACAGCGGATCGCAGCCCGCGGTGACCACGTGGGCGGGCGGCAGCCCGGTGAGGTCCGCGCGCAGGGGCGAGGCCAGCGGGTCCGCGCCGTCGCCGCCGGGCCCGAGGTACTGCTCCCAGAACCAGCGCAGGTGCGTGGCGGTCAGGAAGTAGCCCTCGGCGTTGCGCCGCACCGAGGCGGTGTCCTGGGCGGCGTCCAGGGCGGGGTAGACGAGGACCTGGAGGGCGACGGCCGGGCCGCCCCGCTCACGGGCGAGCAGCAGCGCGGCGGCCGCCAGGTTGCCGCCCGCGCTGTCCCCGGCGATCACCAGCGCCCCGGGGTCGCCCCCGAGCTCGGCCACCTGCCCGGCCGCCCAGCACAGGGCGGCGTGGGCGTCGTGGACGGCGGCCGGGAAGGGGGCCTCCGGAGCCAGCCGGTAGTCCACGGACACCACCACGGCGCCGCCGGACCGGCACAGGTGCCGCGCGGTGGCGTCGTGCGTGTCCAGGTCGCACAGCACCCACCCGCCGCCGTGGCAGAACACCACGGTCGGCCGGGGCCCGGGCCACCGCTCCGGGTCGGGCCGGTACACGCGCACGGGCAGCGGCGGCGCCCCGGCGGGTCCGGGCACCGCCCGGTCCTCGACCCCGGCGACGGCGGGCACCGGCAGCGGCGACACCGGGAGCTCCGCGAGGATCCGGCGGGCGGTGGCGGCGTCGGTGACCCGGCCGCCTATGTCGGGGAAGGCTTCGGCGAGGGCGTCGGCGAAGGGACGCACGCCCGGATCGAGCCGGTCGGGGTCGGGGGCGAAGGGCGCAGCGGGGCTGGACGGCATCAGAGGTACCTCCGGCAGGGGTCGCGGATCGCGTGTCGCGCATCGGTCACTACCGCCGGGACGCGCCGCTCACACCTCCCGGAAGTGCGGGATGACCTTCTCCCCCCACTGCCGCAGCGTCTCCAGGCAGGCCTCCTGGGGCACGGTTCCCATCTGGATCAGGCACATCACCTCGTCCGCCCCGGCCCGGCGCAGCCGTTCGACGTAGGCGATCGCGTCGTCGGCGCCGCCGTAGGCGTGGTCCGCGTGGAAGGTGGCGGTCGCGGCGGGCCGGACCGGGATGTCCAGCTCGTGCAGCCGCGCCACCACCTGCTCGGCGGCCCGGCGCAGCCCCTCGCCCTCGTCCGCGCCCGCGACCACCGCCTCGTCCGGGACGCCCGCGCCGCCGTACCAGTGGCCGATGGACTGGGCGAAGAAGCGCTGGCCCCGGACCCCGATCCGGCGGGCCCGTTCCGGATCGTCGAGCACGATGGTCGGGCAGAGCACCGAGAAGTGGTCGTTGACCGCGCTCGACACGAACCGGGAGCCGTCGCGTCCGGCGATCGCCGCGTCGTAGGCGGCGCGCATCGCGGCGATCGACTCGGGCCCGGCGAAGCCCATCACCAGGGCGCCGACGCCCAGTTCGGCGGCCTGGCGCAGGGTGTCGGCGCGGCTGCACGCGAGGAACAGGGGCGGGTGCGGGGTCTGCCGGGGCCGGGGCAGGATCGGGTGCGGATCGATGTCGATCAGTTCGCCGTGGTACTCCAGCTCGTCCTCCTGCCAGGCCTTGCCGATGATCCGCAGTGCCTCCTCGACCTCCTGGGTCGTGCGGTCCCGGTCCACCCCGCACAGCGAGGTCTCCTGCTCGGTGCCGCCGCGGCCCGCGCCCAGGTCGAGCCGGCCGCCGGAGAGCAGGTCGAGCATCGCGGCGCGCTCCGCGACCCGGACGGGATGGTTGAAGTTGAAGGGCATGCACACCACGCCGTGCCCGATGCGTATGGTGTGCGTCTTGGCCGCGACCCACGTCAGGAAGACCTCCGGAGCGCTCATGTGGGCGTACCACTTCAAGGAGTGGTGCTCGACGGCCCAGATCCGGTCGAAACCCATCCGTTCGGCCAGGACGGCCTGCTCGACGCTGTCCCGGATGACCTGGTGCTCCCGCTCCACGGTCGGGTCGGCGAGCTGCGCCTCGAAGATGACGGAGAACTTCACGATGCCTCCAGGGTTGCGTCCGGTGCCCGGTCTCACTTCAATTCGAAATATGACTAGTAGTCAGACCTCGAGGAAGCAAGAGGCGCGCGACGACCTGCCGCCGACCGCGTGGGCGGTGCTCGGCCTGCTGTCCTTCCCCGGCGAGCGGACCGGGTACGAGCTGAAGAAGTGGGCGGACTCCTCCCTCCGCTTCTTCTACTGGTCGCCCGCGATCAGTCAGATCTACGCCGAGCTGCGGCGCCTGGAGGACCTCGGCTACGCCGCCTCCACGCGCTCGGGACCCGAGGAGGTCCGCGCCAAACGGCGGTACGCGATCACCGCCGCCGGGCGCGCGGCCCTGGCGGGCTGGGCCTCGGACACCGCCGAGGCCGGGCCCCCGGTGCTCAAGCACGGGCTGCTGCTCCGGGTCTGGCTGGGGCACCTGGCCGAGCCGGAGCGGCTGCGGGCCATGGTCACGGAGCACCTGGAGCGCACCCGGGGCGAGCTGGACTCCGTACGGGCGGCCCTCGCGGCCGCGGACGAACCGGACTGGGCCTTCCCCCGGCTGGCGCTGCGCTGGAGCGAGCGGCAGCACCTGGCCGAACTGGAGCTGACCGAAGCCCTGCTCGCGGACCTCGCGGAGCTCCCGGCTCCGGTCCCGGGCGAGGCGGCGCCCGGGCCCGTGGGACCGCCCGCGACCGGCACCGGGAGTCACCCTGGACCTGAGGTCGAGGGTCGGGGTCAAGGCGATGGGGACGCGCCCACGGCAGGGTGACGCCGGACGACGACGGCCGCCGTGCACAACCCTTGGCGGGAACCGGCCGGAGGGTCCTGCCGGAGCGCTGCACGGGCGGTCCCATCGCACCGTCGGCGCACTAGCATGCGTCCTCACCACGCGGGCGGTCGGGACACCGCGGCCGCGTGGGGAGCCGCCGTCGACGGAAGCGAGAGAACCTTGACTTTCCTCACCATCGGTCACCGCGGGGTCATGGGTGTGGAACCGGAGAACACCCTCCGGTCGTTCGTCCGCGCGCAGCGCAGCGGCATGGACGCGATCATGCTGGACCTGCGGCTCAGCAAGGACGGCGCACTCGTCGCCCTGCACGATCCCGAGGTCGACCGGACCACGGACGGCTCGGGGGCCGTCGCCGATCTGACCCTCGCGGAACTGCGCGGGCTCGACGCCGGGCACGGCGAACGGGTGCCGGTCTTCGAGGAGGTGCTGGACGCGGTCGCCGCGCCGCTGCTGGCCGCGGTGCGCGACCTCGGCTGCGCCCGGGTGCTGGCGGAGGTGCTGCTGCGGCGGGACCTGACCGGCCGGGTCGAGGTCTGCTCGGACGAGGACGCGGTGCTCACCGGGATCGCCGAACTGGTCCCGGGGGTGCGGACCGTGCTGAGCGCGAGCAGCTACGGCACGGACGTCGTGGAGCGGGCGCTGGCCGTCGGCGCGCAGACGCTCGCGCTGGACATCCGGCGGCTCACCCTGGAGACCGTCGAATCGGCGCACGCGGCCGGGCTGCGGGTGACGGGCTGGACGGTCAACACGCAGGAACGGCTCAAGCTGGCGCGGGCGTTGGAGTTGGACGCCGCGGTGACGGACCTGCCGGAGATCCGGCGCACGGGCCGTTTCACCGCCTGATCCGCCCCGCCTCCGGACCGGCCCCCGGCGCCCGCGCGGCGCCGGGCCGGTCCCTGCGCGCGCCCGCCCGGCTCAGAGCTGCTTGACCAGCAGTTCGAAGGCCAGGTCGGCGCGGCGCGGGATGCCGAAGCGCTCGTCGCCGTAGGGGAAGGGGCTCAGCTCGCCGGTGCGCCGGTAGCCGCGGCGCACGTAGTAGGCGATGAGCTCCTCGCGCACGTTCACCACGGTCATGTGCATCTCCTTGGCGTCCCACCGCTCGCGCACCCGGCGTTCGGCCTCGGCCATGATCTCCTTGCCGAGGCCGGCGCCCTGGAGCGCGGGGCGGACCGCGAACATCCCGAAGTAGGCGTGGTCGCCGCGGTGTTCGAGGTGGCAGCAGGCGACGATCTCGCCGTCGCGCTCGACCACCAGCAGGATGCTGTCGGGGGTCGCGATCACCTCGCGCACGCCCCGCTCGTCGGTCCGCTGTCCGTCGAGGTAGTCCGCCTCGGTCGTCCAGCCGCCCCGGCTGGCGTCGCCGCGGTACGCCGACTCCACGAGCTCCACCAGGGCCGGTACGTCCGAGTCGTCGGCGCTGCGGAAGCTGAGGGCCGTGGTGCGGGTGGGCTCGGCGGTCGACATCGGTGCGGCTCCGTTCGGAAAAACTGGCATATGACAAGGCTGGTGCGGCCCAGGAGAGCCTAACCCGGTCGGCGTGCGGCCCCCCTGGGGCGGGCATCTCTTCCGGTGACGCCGACGAACCGGGGGGTTCCGCCGTGCACGGTCCCGCGATGTCCCTGCCCACCTCCACCGCCGCCGCCGTGTCCGGCTGGCTGCTGGTGGCGCTGTGCGCCCTGAGCGGTGCGTACTGCCTGCTGCGGGCGCGCAGAGCGGAGCGGGCCGCTCGGGGCGCGGCGGGCGGCGAGGCCTTGATGGGCTTCGGCATGGCGGCGATGGCCGCGCCGACCGGGACCGGGGCGTGGGGGTCCGGGGTGCTGCTGGCGGTCTTCTGCGCGGCGTCGCTGCACGCGGTGTGGTTGCTGCGGGGCGGCGTCCACCACGTCCACCACCTGGTGGGGTCGCTGGCCATGGTCTACATGACGGTGACGATGGGGGCGGCGACGGCCGCGGGGGCGGGCGGCGCGCACGCCGGGGGGCACGCCGAGGGCCACGGCGAGGGGCTGGTCCAAGGGCTGCCGCTGGTGACCGGGGCGCTGCTCGTCTACTTCGCGGGGTACGTGCTGCTCGGCGGGGCGCGGCTGGTGACGACGGCCGGCGGACCGGCGGTGGCCCTGGCGCCGGGCGGCCCGGTGGGGCTCGGGCGCGGAGCCGCCGAGGTGACGCGGGCGTGCCGACTCGCCATGGGAATGGGGATGTTGGCCATGCTGCTCACCATGTGAGGCACCGCGCGCGGAGGGCGGCCGGGGCGACGTGTCGTGCGTCACCAATGGACGGTGTCCATACCCGTGGGCGGCTCCGCCCTCCTAAAATGCGCCCATGATGGTCCCCGCCGTTCTCCTGCTGCTCGGCGCCCTGACCTCCCTCCTCGCCCCCCGACTGCTGGCCCGTGCCGAGTGGCCCGAGCGCGAGCCCGTGGTGGCCCTGTGGGTGTGGCAGTGCGTGGTGGCCGCGGTGCTCCTGTGCTTCGCCCTGTCGATGCTGCTCAGCGCGGCCGCCGCCTGGCTGGCGGTGCGCGGTCCGCTCTTCGCCTCGGCGCCGCGCGGGGTGGTCGACGCGTACGCGCTGGGCTCCGGCTCCGGCCCCTGGGCCGCCGGGACCGCGCTGGTGCTCGCGGGCGGCGGGCTGTGGACGGGGGCGATGCTGGCCGCGGAGGTGCTGCGGGCGCGCTCGCGGCGGCGCGCCGAGCGGGCCGAACTCCTCGTGCGGGCGCCGCTGCTGCCGGGCGAGGAGCCCGACGGCGGCCGACTGGTCGTCCTGGAGGGTCGGCGGCCCGACGCGTGGTGGCTGCCGGGCGCCGCGCCGCAGCTGGTGGTCACGACGGGTGCGCTCGGGCGGCTCAAGGGCCAGCAGCTGGATGCCGTGCTCGCGCACGAGCAGGGGCACGCGGCGGCCCGGCACGACTGGCTGCTGCACTGCTCGCGCGCGCTGTCGGGGGCGTTCGGGCAGGTCCCGGTGTTCGCCGCCTTCGAGGCGGAGATGCACCGGCTGGTCGAGCTGGCCGCCGACGACGTGGCCTCGCGGCGGTATGGGCGCCTCACCGTGGCGCTGGCCCTGGTCGGGCTGAACGAGGACCGCGGCGTGTTCGGGCCCTGCCCGACCCCGCACGCCCACGTCCCCGCGCGGGTCCGCCGGCTGCTTTCGGCCGCGCCGCGCCTCTCCCCCGTGCGCCGGCTGCGGCTGACCGCGCTGGCCGCCCTGGTGCCGGCGGTCCCGGTGCTGGTGGCGTTCGTACCGGGGCTCAGCACCCTGACGTAGCGGGACCCGGCCCGGGAGGGTCGCGGGGTGCCGCGCGCGCGGGCCGGATGCGAGGATCGGCGCATGACCGGGGCTCACCTACGACGGACCGCGATCGGGTGCGTGCTGCTCGCCGCCGTGCTCACGGCCCTGGTCGTGGTCCGATGGCCGCCGCTGCTCGCCTTCGACGAGCGGGTCGCGCGGTCCCTGCACGCGTACGCGCTCGCGCATCCGGCGCCCACCCGGCTGCTGCGGGTGCTCAGCGACTGGCCGTGGGACCCCTGGACCATGCGGGCGTCGGCGGCGCTCGCCTGCGTGTGGCTGTGGCGGCGCGGGGAGCGGGCCCTCGCGAGGCGGTTCGGCGCCGCCGTCCTCGCCGCGTCCGTGGTGTCGCAGGGGCTCAAGGCGGCGGTGGGGCGCGAGCGGCCGGTGTGGCCGGACCCGGTGGATTCGGCACACTTCGCGGCGTACCCGTCAGGGCACGCGCTGACGGCGACGGTGGTGTGCGGACTGTTGCTGTGGCTGCTGCCCCGCTCCCGCGGGGCGCGGACCGTCGCCGTCGGCGGCGCCCTCGTCTGCGTCCTCGGAGTGGGCTTCAGTCGGCTCCACCTGGGGGTGCACTGGGCGTCGGACGTGCTCGGCGGCTGGCTTCTGGGCGCGGCCCTGGCCGCCTTCGCGATCGGCGGGGCGGGCGCGCCGCGCGGCGGCGAAATCCGGACGGGAACGGCCGGTGGTGGGCGATCCCCCGCGTCGCCCACCACCAGTCGGCCCGCGCGCTGAGTATATTGGCCGGGAGCCAGTCAACGCAGGAGCAAGCATGGTCCCGCGCAGCCCGTCGGTCAATGAAGAATTGCGCAGACGTTCCCGGGAGCGGCTGCTCCAGGCCACCGTCGAACTCGTCGGCGAACGCGGTTACGAGGCCACGACCCTCGGCGACATCGCGGACCGGGCGGGCGCGGCACGCGGCCTGATCTCCTACTACTTCCCGGGCAAGCGCCAGCTCCTGCAGTCGGCGGTGCACCGCCTCATGTTCCGCACCCTGCGCGAAGCGCTGGAGCGCGAGCCCCGGCCCACCGGAGCGGACGCCGGGCGGGAGCTGCTGGCCCGGGCGATCGACGCGGTCCTCGGGCTGGCGCTGGAGCATCCGCTGCTGATGCGCACGCACATGGCGGGCATCCTCTCGAACGAGGGCTTCGTCCAGGGCCCGGAGCAGCAGCAGCTGGCGGAGCTGCTGCGGGAGACGGTGGCGCGGCACGGCGCGGACGATCCGGACGTGGACCCCGATCGGGACTACCCGCTGCTGCGGGCCCTGCTGATGGGCGCGGTGTTCGCCGTCCTGTTGCCGGGGGCGCCGATGGCGGCGGCCCGCCTGCGGGCGGAACTCTTCCAGCGCTACGGGCTCGACTGGGAGCTGGGGGTCCCGCCGGACGGCGGGCCGCCCGACGGAACGTTCCTCTAGTTTCAGGGGCGCGCGGTCAGTGGTACTCGGGCTGCGACTGGACGTTCAGCCGGTCCGTCCAGACCCATTTCGCGCTCTCGGTGCGCCAGTCGTCGAGGCGCAGCACGTCGAGGCCCTTGGTGATGTCGTTCGCGTAGATGTGGCCGTTGTAGTAGTACGCCGACCAGGCCCCGCCCAGGGTCAGCTTGTCGGTGCTGAGCGGGCCGCGCTCGAAGTAGGCGATCTCCTTCGGCCGGGTGGAGTCGGTGAAGTCCCAGACGGACACGCCGCCTTGGTACCAGGCCTGCACCATGATGTCGCGGCCGCCGCCCACGGGCACCAGCGAGCCGTTGTGGGCGACGCAGTTCTCGGTGTCCGCCTGGTGGCGCGGGATCTTGTAGTAGCCGCGGAAGACGAGCTTGCGCTGGTCGCCGCGGCCGGTGATGTCGTAGATGCCGTCGGCGCCGCGGTGGGGGCCGGTGGCCTCGTTGCAGGTGGCGCCGCCACCGCCGCCCAGCTCGTCGGTGAACACCACCTTGTCCGCGCGTTCGTTGAAGGTCGCCGAGTGCCAGAAGGCGAAGTTCACGTTGTCCTGCACGCGGTCGATGACGCGCGGCCGCTCGGGCTCGCCGATGTCGAAGAGGATGCCGTCACCCATGCAGGCGCCCGCGGCGAGGTCCTTCGAGGGCAGCACGGTGATGTCGTGGCAGCCGGTGGTCTGGGAGACCCCGGGGTTGGTGGGTGCGCCCGGGTTTCCGCCGTCGGGGAAGAGCACCGGGAAGCCGACGACCGACGCCTGGCGGGGATCCTTCTTCGGGACCTTGACGATCGAGATCCCGTCGTGCGGGGGCTGGCAGTCCGGGAAGGCCGCGCTCGGCGAGTACGAGGAGACGTAGAGGTAGACGTCGCCCCGCTTGCCCGGCACCAGGGTGTGGGTGTGCGAACCGCAGGCCGTTTCCACCGACTTGATATATTTGGGGTTCTTCTTGTCGCGGATGTCGAAGATCTTGATGCCCTCCCACGACGACTTCTCGGTCGCGGGCTGCGAGACGCTGTTGCAGGAGTCGTCGCTGCGCGAGGAGTCGGTGGAGAGGAAGAGCAGGTCACCGAAGACGGACACGTCGTTCTGGCCGCCGGGGCAGAGCACGGTGGTGACGGCCTTGGGGGCGCTCGGGTTGCCGATGTCGTAGATGGTGAAGCCGTCGTAACTGCCCGCGTAGGCGTACCGGCCCTGGAAGGCGATGTCGGAGTTGATCGCCGCCGGGTTGGCGCTCGGGACGTTGGCCAAGGGGGTGATGTTGCGGCTGTGGACGATCTCGTCCTGGCCGGGGATCTCGGAGGAGACCGTTCCGGTGGCCGGAGGGCCGAGTGCGCTCCGGCCGGGGGCTAATGGGGTCAGATCACCCGGGTCGGGTGTGGCGGAGGCGGGTCCGGCGACGGCGAGGAGCGCCACGAGGAGTCCGGCGCCGGCCGCGGCCGCGGCCAGGGTCCTGGTCCTGGTCTTGGCCCTGGTGCGTGATCTGGGGATGCGCTGTGGGGCCGATGGGACTGACGAGGTCATTGTGTCCTCCCTTGGGGGCGTTCCGAGCCCTATCGGCGGGAACGGAACCAGTACCCCCGACTCCCGCAGTATCTTCCTTTGCATGGCCATGACAACAGCGCGCATGCCAGCGCGTCCGGTCCGCCGGCGCACCGCGGCCGCCCTGCGCCGCGCCTTCGTCCTCGGCGCCATCGGCGTCCTCGGCCTTCTGGGGCTGACCTCCTGCCGCGTCGGCGGTGACGACGACGGGGCCGCCGCCGGGCCGGTGGTCATCGCCCCGGGTCGGCCGGGCGAGGGGTCCCGCACCCTCTCCCCCGGTCAGGCCGCACGGGAACGGCCCGACGACAGCCCCAACGCCGCCGACCTGAGCTACGTGCGCCGGATGACCGAGCACCACCGCCAGGCCCTGACGATGACCGCGCTGGCGCCGCAGCGCGCCTCGGCGGAGCCGGTCAAGCGGCTGGCCGAACGGATCGCGGCGGCCCAGCGGCCGGAGATCGCGGTGATGGAGAGCTGGCTGGCCGGCCACCCGGATCCGGGCACGCCCCCCACGGGCGGGAGCGGCCCGGCCACGGACGGCCGCCCGGCCACCGACGGCCCCGCGGCCCACGACCACGGCGCGGCGGCCATGCCCGGGATGGCCACCGCCCAACAGCTGGCGGAGCTGGGGGCGGCCACGGGCCCGGATTTCGACCGGCTCTTCCTTCGTCTGATGATCGCGCACCACGAAGGGGCCGTGACGATGGCGGGCGAGGCCCTCGCGGGCGGGAACAACGGGGCGGTGGAGGAGATGGCGAACGAAGTGGTGGCCCAGCAGAGCGCCGAGGTACGCCGGATGCGCGCGATGGGCTGACGGTCCGGGACGACGGTGCCATGCTGGATCCCTCTGCGGAAGGAGACCCTCCGTGCTTCGTGTCGCCGTGGTCGGTTCGGGCCCGAGCGGGGTCTACGCCGCACAGACCCTGGTCCAGCAGCGCGAGGTGCCGGGCGTGCGGGTCGACGTACTGGACCGGCTGCCCTGCCCCTACGGGCTCGTGCGCTACGGCGTGGCCCCCGACCACGAGAAGATCAAATCGCTCCAGGGCAGCCTGCGCGGCGTTCTGGAGGACGAGCGGATCCGCTTCCTCGGCAACGTCGAGGTGGGCGGGGAGACGCTGACCACCGGGCGGCTGCTGGAGCTGTACCACGCGGTGGTGTACTGCGTGGGCGCCGCCCGGGACCGGATGCTGGGGATCCCGGGCGAGGAGCTGGCCGGGGTGCACTCGGCGACCGCCTTCGTCTCCTGGTACAGCGCGCACCCGGATGCGGCGGCGGCGGGCTTCGGCCTGGCGGACGTGCGGTCGGCGGTGGTGATCGGGGCGGGGAACGTCGCCGTGGACGTGACCCGGATCCTGGCCCGCGGCGCCCCGGAGCTGCGGCTCACCGACATGCCGGAACCGGCCCTGGGAGCACTGGCGGCCAGCGGGATCCGCGAGGTGGCCATGGTGGCCCGGCGCGGGCCCTCGCAGGGCAAGTTCACCACCAAGGAACTGCGCGAACTCGCCACCCTGCCCGGGGTGGACACCACGGTCCTGCCCGACGAGCTGGCACGGGACCCCGCCTACGCCGACCCGGCGGCCGCGGCCGCGCTGCCCGCCGTGAACCGGCGCAACGTGGAGGTGCTGCGGGACTGGACGGCGCACCGGCCGGACGCCCGGGCACGGCGGATCACCCTGCGGTTCTTCCTGCGGCCCGTCGAGGTGCTGGGCGGGGCGGACGGACGGGTGAGCGGGGTGCGCTTCGAGCACACCGTCCCGGACGGGCGCGGAGGGGTGTCGGGAAACGGGACGTTCGAGGACGTCGACGCCCAGTTGGTGCTGCGGTCGGTCGGCTACCAGGGCGTCCCGCTGCCCGGACTGCCCTTCGACACGGCGCGCGGTACGGTCCCCCACGCGGCGGGCCGGGTCCTGCGGGGCGGCCGGGCCTGCGTCGGCGAGTACGTGGCGGGCTGGATCAAGCGCGGCCCGACCGGGGTCATCGGCACCAACCGTCCCTGCGCGAAGGAGACCGCCTCCTCGCTGCTCCAGGACGCGGGCGCGCTGGCCCGGCGCGAGCTGCCCGGCGACCCCCTGGACGCCCTGCGCGCGGCGGGCCTGGCCCCGGTGCCGTGGCCGGGCTGGCTGGCGATCGAGGCCGCGGAGTCCTCGCTGGGGCGCTCCCTGGGCCGCCGCTCGGTGAAGATCCCGGACTGGCCGGGCCTCCTCGCGGCGGCCACCGGGGAGTAGCCCCCGGGTCCTACGGCCGGCGGAACAGACCGGCCCAGAGGAAGGGTTCGCCGAAGCGCGGGGACGCGGGCGCTTCGTCGCGCATGCGGCGGAGTTCGACCTCGGTGAGGTCGGCGAAGATCGCGCGGAGCGACTGCGCCGTGTAGGCGAGGCCACCGTGGAGGCGTGCCTGACCGTAGAACTCGGCGTCGGGGAGCTCGGATCCCATGCCCGCCTCCCCCGCCGCGAAGCAGGTGAGCGAGAAGTGCCCGCCGGGGGCCAACGACCGCTCCAAGAGGGCCAGGTAGCTGATCCGGCGGTGCGGCGGCAGGTGGTGGAAGCAGCCGGAGTCGAGGATCAGGTCGTACGGGCCGCTCCAGGCCGTCGCCGCGGCCGGGTCGAAGATGTCGCCCTGGTGGAAGCGGACGTCGAGGCCCGCTTCCGCCGCGCGCTCCCCCGCCCAGGCGAGGGCCGCCGGGGACAGGTCGACCGCGTCCACCTCGAAGCCGAGCGAGGCGAGGTGGAGGGCGTTGCGGCCGGGCCCGCAGCCGAGTTCGAGCGCGCGACCCGGTGCGATCACGCCCCGGTCGAGCGCCTCGGCCAGGTGCTCGTCCGGTTTCGCCACGAAGAACGGCACGGCCCTGCTCCGGTCCGCGTAGAAGCCGTCCCACCAGTCGGCCGCCCCGGCCGTCCAGCGGTCGGATTCGGGCGCGAACAGCCCGTCCATGAGCTGAAGTACGTCGTCGATGGTGCGGATGTTCCGGTCCATCCGGTCCCCCCTTCTCCCGTGGGAAACCGTAGGCCCGATCTTGATGAAAGACCAGGTCAGAAGGGGTGCGCCGAAGCTGCTGCCGCTCCTGTGGCGAGCCGCGCCACGAGGGTCGACGCCCCCCGACCGACCCCCGGGTGCGAGGCCGCCCAAGGGCCCGCCGAGGGGCTCCGCGGGGGCACGGGCGGCGCCCCTCGGGCAGGTTTTCGAACTAGTCCGCCGCGCGCTCCGCCTCGGCGGAGGCGGCCGTCAGGATGCCGTCGAGGAGGCCCGGGAAGAGGGTTTCCAGGTCGTCCCGGCGCAGGTCGTTGAGCTTGGTGGTGCCGCGGTAGGTCTGGCGCACGACCCCGCTCTCGCGCAGCACCCGGAAGTGGTGCGTGCTCGTCGACTTGGTCACCGGCAACTCGAAGTACGAGCAGGCCAGTTCGCCGCCGCCGCCCGCCAACTCGCGGACGATGGACAGCCGCACCGGATCGGAGAGGGCGTGCAGCACGCTCTCCAACCGGATCTCGGCGGGAGACGGGTGGTCGAGGGAACGGGCGGTGGCACTGGGCTCCGTCATGTGTACTCCTCCACTCACTGGACACCACGATGGTACGAGAACCATCGTAGTACATCACCCGCCGGGGAACCGGCGGAAGGCGCCGGCCGCGGCCCCGCACCCCCTCAGGAGCGGTGGTACTGGTTCGGACGGCGAACCTCCGCCCCCAGTTCGCCCGCCGCGCGCCGCGCCCAGTGCGGGTCGCGCAGGAGTTCGCGCCCGAGCAGCACCGCGTCCGCCTCGCCATTGGCCACGATCTTGGCCGCCTGCGTCGGCTCGGTGATCAGCCCCACCGCGGCGGCCGGGAATCCGGCCTCCGCCTTGACCCGCGCGGCGAACGGCACCTGGTAGCCCGGGCCGACGGGTATGCGGACGTCCGGGGCGAGCCCACCGGTGGAGACGTCGAGCAGGTCCACCCCGTGCCGCTGGAGCACCTCGGCCAGCCGGACCGTCTCGTCGGCGGTCCACCCGCCCTCTTCGAGCCAGTCGGTCGCGGAGATCCGGAAGAACAGCGGGAGTTCCTCGGGCCACTCGGCGCGCACCGCGTCGACCACGGCGAGGGGGAAGCGGATCCGGTTCTCGAAGGAGCCGCCGTACTCGTCGGTGCGCCGGTTGCTGTGCGGGGAGAGGAACTCCCCGATGAGGTAGCCGTGCGCGCCGTGGATCTCCACGACCTGGTAACCGGCCGCCAGCGCGCGCCGGGTGGCGGCCGCGAACTGCTCGACCACCTCGTGGATCCCCTCCACCGTCAGCTCGTGCGGCACGGGGTGGCCCTCGGCGAAGGGCACCGGGCTCGGAGCGCTCGGCTGCCAACCGTGCCCTTCGGGGCCGACCGGCGCGCCGCCCTTCCAGGGGGCGTCGGTCGACGCCTTGCGCCCCGCATGGGCGATCTGGATCCCGGGGACGGTGCCCTGGGTCTTGAGGAAGTCGGTGATCCGGCGCAGCGCCTCGACCTGGGTGTCGTTCCAGATGCCGAGGTCGTAGGGCGAGATCCGGCCCTCCGGGGAGACGGCGGTGGCCTCCTGGAGGATCAGTCCCGTGCCCCCGACCGCGCGGGCCGCGTAGTGCGCGAAGTGCCAGTCGTGGGCCACACCCGCCTGCGGACCCGTGGGCTCCGCGCTGTACTGGCACATCGGGGCCATCCACACGCGGTTCGGCGCGGTCACAGAACGGAGGGTGTAGGGCTCGAACAGGGTGGTACTCATCTGGTCTCTCCACGGGATGCGGCCGGCGGGAACCGGGCACGGCGACTAAGTACGAGACACACCGTACTACGGAATCCCTCGTACTACGAGACCTCTCGTACAAGTTCTTCGAGTTCGGTCCGCAGCGCCAGCGCCAGCTCGTCCAGGTCCGGGACCGCGGCCCCGTCGGCCACCAGCCCGAAGTGCACCGTCCCCCGGTAGCTGGAGACCGCGACGGCCAGCGCGTGCCCCTGGGCCAGCGGGGCCAGCGGGTAGATCTCGCGGACCGCGCTGCCGCCGAGCGAGAAGCCCAGCCCCGGCAGCGGCACGCTGGTGACGAGGATGTCGAACAGCAGCCGCGCGGCCTGCGCCAGCAGCGGCCCGCCGAGCCGGTGGCCGAGCGGGTGCACGTGGTCGGCCAGCAGCGCCACCGCCCCCGCGCCCCGGGCCGGGCCGGCCTCCTTGTTCCGGTCCATGTCCGCCCGCACGGCGTCCAAGCGGCGCAGCGGCTCCTCCTCGGCGACCGGCAGCCTCAGCAGGTACCCGGAGAGCCGGTTCCCGCCGTCGGAGCCGCCGCGGGTGCGCCGCCGCGAGACGGGTATGAGGGCGCGCGGTCCGCTGCCGCCGTCGACGGGTTCGCCGCGCCCGACCAGCCAGCGCCGCAGGGCGCCCGCGACCAGGGCGATGAGCACGTCGTTGACGGTGCCCCCGACCGCCTTGCGGATCCGGTTCACGTCGTCCAGGTCGAGCGCGACCCCGGCCAGCTCCCGGGTCCCGGCCGCGGCGCCGCCGCCCGCGCTCAGCCCGTCGGGCACGCCGAAGGGCAACCCCGACCGGGCCACCGCGGCGCCGATCTCCAGCGCCTGCCCGACGTCCTGGGCCCGCGCCGCCAGCGTCCCGGGCAGCCGCCGAAGGGCCGAGCCGGAACCGGTCGGCGGGCCGTCGCCGCGCCGGCGCTCCGTGCGGCCCGGGGGGCGCGCGGAGCCCCGTACCGGCTGCCCCTCGTCGAACAGCCCGGCGGCCAGCGCGAGGACGCCCAGCCCGTCGGAGAGGGCGTGGTGGAACTTGAAGAGCACCGCGAAGGTGCCCGGGTCCGGCCCGGCCAGCACGTGGGCCTCCCAGGGCGGCCGCCCCCGCTCCAGCGGCCTGGCCATCAGCGGCCCGGCGGCGGCGTGCGGGTCGGCGTGCGCGTGCCGCACGAGGGACACGTGCCGGGCCGGATCGAAGTCCCGGGCGGGCGACCAGGCGGCCGCCCCCACCGGCAGCAGGACGTCGTGGATCCGGCGGCGCAGCCGGGGCACGTCGGCGCAGCGCTCGGCGATCAGCTCGGCGGCGCGGGCGGCCGCGTCCGGACCGGCGGCCTCGAAGACCCCGAGGGCGCCGAGGTGCATGGGATGGGAGGCGGATTCGATCCGCCAGAAGGCGAGGTCGAGCGGGGGGAGGTGCTCGGTGGCCACAGATCGCCTCTCACAGGTCAGCAGAGGGCAGAAGTGAACCCTTTCCGGCTCCGTACGATCAAGTAACCAGCTGGCTTGATCCATCTGTCGATCACGATCGATCAGCAGGTCAGCGGGCCAGCGCGCCCCCGCGTGCTCACCGGGTCACTGTCAGTGCCCGGGTGCAGACTGGCCGGAAGGGATCGTCCCAGGGACAACGACGTCCGGGAGGTGTCGGCCATGTCCGACGTGCTACTGCTCGCAGGAACCCGCAAGGGGCTCTTCATCGGCCGCCGGGGGGCCGACGGCCGCTGGGCCTTCGAGGAACCGCACTTCAACGCCCAGGCGGTCTACGCCGTGGCCATCGACCGGCGCGGCCCCGCGCCCCGGCTGCTCGTCGGAGCGGACAGCCTGCACTGGGGGCCCTCCGTCTTCCGGTCCGACGACCTCGGCGCGACCTGGCACGAACCGGCCGCGCCCGCGGTCAGGTTCCCCCAGGACACCGGCGCCTCCCTCGAGCGGGTCTGGCAGCTGCATCCGGCCGGTCCCGAGGCCCCGGGCGTGGTGTACGCCGGGACCGAACCGGCGGCGCTGTTCCGCTCCGCCGACCGGGGCGAGACCTTCGAGCTGGTGCGACCGCTGTGGGAGCACCCCACCCGCTCGGCCTGGGTGCCCGGAGGCGGCGGGGAGGCCGTGCACACCGTGATCACCGACCCGGCCCGAGCGGAGGCCGTGACCGTCGCCGTCTCCACGGCCGGGGTCTTCCGCACGCAGGACGGCGGGGCGAGCTGGGCCCCGTCCAACCAGGGGGTCTCCGCGGTCTTCCTGCCCGATCCGCAGCCCGAGTTCGGCCAGTGCGTGCACAAGATCGCCCAGGACGCGGGGGACGGGGACCGCCTGTACCTGCAGAACCACTGGGGCGTCTACCGCAGCGACGACGCGGGGGCGCGCTGGACGGACATCGGCGCGGGCCTGCCGTCCGACTTCGGCTTCGCGGTGGCCGCCCACCCCCACCGGCCGGACACCGCCTACGTCTTCCCCCTCAACGCCGACTCCGACCGGGTCCCGGCCGACCACCGCTGCCGGGTCTTCCGCACCCGCGACGCGGGGGCCACCTGGGAGCCGCTCAGCGCCGGATTGCCCTCCGGCGACCACTACGGAACGGTGCTGCGCGACGCCCTCTGCACGGACGACGCGGACCCGGCGGGCATCTACTTCGGCAACCGCAACGGCGAGTTGTACGCCAGCGCCGACGACGGCGACAGCTGGCAGCTGCTGGCCGGACACCTGCCCGACGTGCTCTGCGTCCGGGCGGCCGTGCTCGACTGACGGGGAGCCGATCGGGAACCGACCGCCGCCGCGCATCAACTAGAGTTGCGCAGCGTGGCAGCACGACCTTTGAACGAGATCGTCGAGCCGGGCTGGGCCCGCGCTCTGGAACCGGTGGCGGAGCAGATCGCCGCGATGGGAGATTTCCTGCGCGCCGAGATAGCGGCGGGCAGGACGTACCTCCCGAGCGGGGCGAACGTCCTGCGCGCCTTCCAACAGCCCTTCGACGAGGTGAAGGTGCTCATCGTCGGGCAGGACCCCTACCCCACCCCGGGGCACGCGGTCGGGCTGTCCTTCTCGGTGGCCCCCGACGTGCGCCCGGTGCCCGGCAGCCTCGACAACATCTTCCGGGAACTGCACAGCGACCTCGGCGTGCCCCGGCCCGCGAACGGCGACCTGACCCCCTGGACCAGCCAGGGCGTCCTGCTGCTCAACCGCGCGCTGACGACGGCCCCGCGCAAGCCCGCCGCCCATCGGGGCAAGGGCTGGGAAGCGGTGACGGAGCAGGCGATCCGGGCCCTGGTGGCCCGCGGCAAGCCGCTGGTTTCGGTGCTCTGGGGCCGGGATGCCCGGAATCTGCGCCCCCTGCTGGGCGAGCTGCCGGCCCTGGAGGCGGCGCACCCCTCCCCCATGTCGGCGGACCGCGGGTTCTTCGGGTCCAAGCCTTTCAGCAGGGCAAACGACCTGCTGGTCCGCCAGGGGTCACAGCCAGTGGACTGGCGCTTGCCGTCCGTCAGTTGATCGTATCTGAACTTCACCGGATAAATACGGACAGATGCCGCTCGACCGGGCCCTGCCCGAACCCCCGGTCCGGGAAAGCCAGTAGCATGCGGCGCCATGAGCTCCCCCACTGGGCCCGCGAATGGCCTGCCCGTACGAATGCCGCGACCCCGCCAGACCGGACGGCACCGCCGGCCCGAGCCCGCGGTGGCGCCCGAGGGCGCGCCCGCGCTGGTGCTCGCCGTGCCCGGTGTGCCCTCGGCCGCCTCGCGGGGGTACGCGGAGGAGATCCTGAGCATCGGGCGCTCCGAGCTGCCCGGCCTGGACGCGCACATCGGTTTCCTCGACGGCGATGACACCCCGGGCGCCGAGTTTCCCGCCCTCTCGGGCGTCCTGACCGCGATCGGACACCAGCGCGCGGCGCGCGGCGAGTTCGCCCGCGCGAGCGGCCAGGAGGTGCCCCCGCCCAGCGGTCCGGACGCCGTGGTGGTCCCGCTGCTGGTCGGTCCCGACAGCGACCTGCTGCGCCGGATCCGCCAGGCGATGATGGACTGCGCCGCCGCCGTCGAGCTGGCCGACGTGCTCGGTCCGCACCCGCTGCTGGCGGAGGCCGTGCACGTACGGCTCTCCGAGGCGGGCCTCGCCCGTGCCGACCGCGCCCGGCTCTTCACCGTGACCACCGCCGCCGACGGCATCATCCTGGCCACCACCGGTGGCCCGGAGGCCGTCCAGGCCGCCGGGATCACCGGCATGCTGCTGGCCGCGCGGCTCGCGGTGCCGGTGATGGCCGCCGCCCTGGACCAGGAGGGGTCCGTGGCCGCCGTCGCCGACGAGCTGCGGCAGTCCTCCGGCGCCGTGCAGCTGGCGCTGGCGCCCTACCTGATCGGGCCGGAGGCGGCCGACGGGCTGGTCGACACCGCGTGCAAGGAGGCCGGGTGCGCCGCGGCCGACGCCCTTGGCGCGTACCCGGCACTCGGGAAGCTCGCCGTCGCCCAGTACAGCCGGGCGGCGGGCATCGCCCTGGACGCACCGGTGCACTGACCGTTCCCACGCCGTACGAGGGCCCGCCCCCGGATCATCAGGTCCGGGGGCGGGCCCTCTCGCGTGCGGGAACCCGCCGATGTTCGGGGCGCCCCAGGTGGGCCCGCCCCGGCGCGGACGCCGCACGACCGTGCCGGGGCGGGGGCTGCCTCCGGCGGGCCCTCAAACGCCGGGCGGCTGGAATCGGCCGACCCCGGTCGAAGGCGCCTTCGAGCGCCGGGCGGCTGGGATCGGTCGGCGCCGGTCGGCGTGGGTGGGGGTCAGGTGAAGACGACGCAGGTCGCGGCGGGGACCGGGGTGGAGCCGGTGCGGCGGGGGAGGCCGGTCAGGGGGTCCACGTCGAACCAGGTGACGTCCCCGGAGTGCTCGTTGGCGGCGTACAGCCGCCGGGCGGACGGGTCGAGGGCCAGGTCGCGCGGCCAGCGCCCGCCGCAGGACACGCTGCCCGTGAGCTGGGGGTGCGCGCCGTCGCCGGGGAGGGCGACGGCGGCGATCACGTCGATGCCGCGGACGGCCGCCCAGAGGAACCGGCCGTCGGGCGAGACGACGACGGCCGAGGGATAGGCCCGTGCGGCCCCTGAGCCGCCCTCTGGGGCGACCGGAACCTCCGCGACCGGTTCCACTGTCCCGGCGGTCGCGTCCCACCGGCAGACGGTCAGCAGCGGCCGCAGCTCGTTCAGTACGTAGAGCAGCCCTCCGCCGGGGTGGAAGGCGAGGTGCCGGGGACCGTGCCCCGGGGTCAGCGCGGCCTCGGAGTGCACCCGCAGGGCTCCCGTGGCCCGGTCGAGGGCGCACACGCGGACCGAGTCGGTGCCGAGGTCCACGCTGAGCACCCAGCGCCCGCTCGGATCCGGCAGCACCTGGTGGGCGTGCGGCTCCCGCTGCCGGTCGGCGTCGGGGCCGGAGCCGTGGTGGCGCAGCACCGAAGCCGGGCCGACAGGGCGCCCGTCGGCGGCGAGGGCGAGCGTACTCACGCTGCCCGAGGTGTAGTTCGCGCTGACCACACGGCCCCCGGCGAGGCTCAGGTGCGTGGGCCCGGAGGCGTCCACGGCGACCGGGGAGCCCAGGGGCTCCAGCCCGGCGGCGGTCGGCCGGAAGGCTCCGACGGCGCCGCGCTTGGTCTCGCTGACCGCGTAGAGCGTCGCGGCGCCGGAGCCGTCCGCAGCGCCCGCGCCGAGCACGAGGTACGAGGGGTCGTCGAGGGCGTCGGTGGTGGCGATCGGCGTCAGGGCGCCGCTCACCGGATCGACGGTCGCCGTGGTGATGCCGCGACCGCCCGTCGAGGTGAACGAGCCGACGTACGCGCGCCGTCCGCCCGCGCCGCCGTGCCCGCCGTCATCCGCCCGCTCGCCGTCCCGGTCCGCACTTCCCACGGTCTTCCCCTTTCCGTCGGTTCGTCCGGGCCGACGGTAACAGAGGGGTCTAGACCAAATCTCGCCCTTGGGCGCGTTCCCGCGCGCCGGGGTGCTGGACGTACGCCGGGCTCTGCTTGCGGTCCTCGTAGGTGCGGTGGAAGACCGGGGTCGCCGACCCCGACATCGGGGGCACGATCCAGGACCAGTCCGCCCCCACCTCGCGCCCCTTGCGCTCCTCCCGGTCGATGTGGGAGAGGAAGCGGCGGGACTCGGTGTGGTGGTCGGCGATGGTGACCCCGGCGCGGTCGAAGGAGTCGAGCACGGCCCGGTTCAGCTCGACCATGGCCCGGTCCTTCCACAGCGAGCGGTCGCTGGAGGTGTCCAGGCGCATCCGGCGCGCCACCTCGGGCAGCAGGTTGTAGCGGTCCTCGTCCCCGAGGTTGCGGGAGCCGATCTCGGTCCCCATGTACCAGCCGTTGAAGGGGGCGGCCGGGTAGTGGATGCCGCCGATCTCCAGGCACATGTTGGAGATCGCCGGAACCGCGTGCCAGCGCAGTCCCCAGTCCGCCCAGTGGTCGCCCTCCGGGTGCTCGATGGGCACCTCGAGCACGGCGTCCTCGGGGAGTTCGAACCAGCGGGGCTTGTCGTCGCAGCCCTGCACGACGAGGGGCAGCAGGTCGAACGCGCCGCCGCGGGCGCCGGTCCAGCCCAGTCGGCACAGGGTCCGGGTCAGGGAGGCGTTGCGCGGGTCGCCCACCGGTATCGAGTCCTCGTCGCCGTATCCGGCGTAGCGGATCAGCTGCTCGCTCCAGATCAGCGGTCCGGGGCGGTGCGGGGCGTCCGGGGCGAAGACGGTGATCGTGGGGCGCACCCGCCCGCCGTTGGTCGCGTCCCGCAGGTGCTCGAAGCACTCCTCGGCTATCTCGTCCGCCCCGGTGAGCCCCCTGCGGTCGCGCACGCGCAGCGAGTTCCAGTACAGCCGACCTATGCACCGGTTACTGTTGCGCCAGGCGACCCGGGCCCCGTGGACGACCTCGTCGTGGGTGTGCCGGTAGGTTCCGGTCTCCGCCAACTCCGCCCGTACGGCGGCGAGTCGCCTGGCCGGATCACCCGCCTCCGGATTCTCCCGGTGGAACAGTCCGATGAACTCCTGCGCCTCTTCCCACACCTGATGGGCCGTCGGCGTCTGATGCAGAATTTCCATTTCGTGCGGTTACCCCCTGTCCGGGCAGATCCACCCTGTACATGTCAGATGAATGTGCGATGCGCCATCACTCTTTGTACGGGCCGCAGGTCAGCCGCGTAAGACAGCCGACCCCGGAACACCCGTTCGAGTGAAATGTGCGCGAATGGCTGCGCCGGTCGGGGCTCCCGCATAGGATCCGCGGCACGACGAAGGCTCAACCAGCGGTATTCGGCCACGCACCGTAGCGCCGGGCCAGCTCCTCGACGGTGGCCGCGATCCGCGCCCGCAGCTCCGGCGGGGCGAGCACTTCGACCTCCGCGCCCAGGGCCAGGAACGTGCCGTGCGCGTGGTCGACGGACTCGATGGGCAGCACCGCGCGCGTCCAGCCGCCCTCCTCGGGCGTTCCGGTTTCGGCCAGGGCCGCGGCCGCCGCCCCCTCCAGGGCCGCCGCGCCGCGCGCCGAGATCCGTACGACGGCCTCCCCGCGGTGCAGCCGCGCGTGGAACCCCGCCTGCGCCTCGGCCCAGTGCGCGGCCAGGTCGAAGTCCGCCGGGGGCTCGAACCCCTCCGGTGCCACCGAGAGCTCCAGGATCTGGTCCACCCGGTAGGTCCGCGCCCCCGGACCCGGACCGGCGACGAGGTACCAGCGCCCGGCCTTGAGGACCAGACCGTAGGGCTCCAGCCGCCGGTCCACGTCGGTCGGGGCCTTCCACCGACGGTAGCGGACCTCGATCACCCGGCCGCGCCACACCGCGTCGGCGACCTGCGGCAGGAACGGCACCCCGGTGTCGCGGGCGTACCAGCCGGGGGCGTCGAGATGGAACCGGGAGCGCATCCGATCGGCCTGCGCGCGCAGCTCGGGCGGGAGCGCCGCGCGCAGTTTCAGCTGGGCGGCGGCGAGCGAGGAGCCCAGACCCAGCTCGGCGGCGGGCCCCGGGATGCCGGTGAGGAAGAGGGCCTCCGCCTCGTCGGCGTTCAGTCCGGTGAGCCGGGTGCGGTAGCCCTCCAGCAGCCGGTAGCCGCCGTCGTGCCCCGCGTCGGCGCGCAGCGGGACCCCGGCGGCCAGCAGGGCGTCGATGTCGCGGTAGACGGTCCGGACGGAGACCTCCAGCTCCTCGGCCAGGCGGGCGGCGGTCATCAGTCCGCGGGTCTGGAGCAGCAGCAGGATCGACAGCAGGCGGCTGGATTTCACGGCGTCTTCACTGACACAAGATGTCAGTGGAGCGGTCCTACGGTCCAGCCATGACCTTCACCGAGAAGCTGTTGACCGTGCCCGAACCGATCGAAGTGGACGGCCGCCGGATCAAGCGCTACCACGTCACCTCCGACCCCGCCGGGATCGAGCCCGGGGTGGAGCGGGCGGCCTACGCGCTCCTGCCCGAGCTGCTGCCCGCGCCGGACGGGACGCCGCCCGCGTCCTTCGTCGTCCTCCACCGGGGCGGGGACACCGGCGCCTACCTCAACGTCTACAGCTGGGCCTGGGACAACGCGCTGCACTTCGTCGGCGCGGCGGCGGGCCAGCCGGTGCTCGGTTGCCCGGACACCGATCCGACGCGCTTCGTGCGCATCGAGCCCGGGCTGATCGGCTGCGTCTGGGAGCTGGCGCCCCTGCTCCACGAGCGCGACGCCTGGGTGCGCCACCTGCTCGCCCCCGACCGCCCGGACCTCGACGGCTACCTCGCCGACTCGCTCGCCGCGGGCACGACGGGAGACCGCGCGTGAACGACTTCGACTTCCTCACCGGCACCTGGGACGTCGCCAACCGGTGGCGGACCGACTTCCTGGACGCGGACGGCGACTGGGAGGAGTTCCCCGGCGTCACCCACGGGTCCCGGCACTTCGACGGAGCCGCGAACGTCGACGAGATCACCTTCCCGACCAAGGGGTTCGCGGGGCTGACCCTGCGGCTGTACGACCCCGAGCGCGCCGAGTGGTCCCTGTACTGGTCGAGCCGGCGCACCGGCACCCTCTTCCCGCCGGTGGTCGGCCGGTTCGCCGACGGGGTGGGCGAGTTCTACGGGAACGACGTGCACGACGGCCGTACCGTCCGGGTCCGGTTCCGCTGGTCGGGGATCAGCGAGCGCACGGCCTCCTGGGAGCAGGCCTTCTCCACCGACGACGGGAAGACCTGGCTCACCAACTGGACGATGGCCTTCAGCCGGCGCTGACCAGCGGGGAGGGCCGGTCCGAGCGCAGCGGGTGCGCCAGTTCGGCGAGCGCCCGCTCCAGGCCGTGCAGGTGGGCGAGCGCGGGCTCGGCCAGCGATACGGGCGTGGCGGCGGCCGCGGGCTCCCGGTCCTGACCGAGGTCGGTGATGGGCGCGGTCAGCGCCTCCACGGCGGCCTCCACCCGCCAGCAGGCGGCGGCGAGCCGGGCGTCGTGGGAGGCGGAGGGGTCGGCCGCGACGGCGGCGAGGCCGCGCACCTCGCGGGCGCAGTCGTCCAGCAGCGCGATGACCCGGCGGGCGCGGGCCCGGCGGTCGCGGAAGGGGCTCAGCGGATGGACGAGGGGCGCGAGCGCCATCCGTACGCGCGCCAGCAGCAGCTCCAGCTCCGCGGCGTGCGGGGCCGGGTCGGCGGTCGGCGAGCCGGCCAGGCGGGCCGCGGCGGCCGCGGTGGCGGCGTGCACGCAGCGCAGGGCGCGCTGGATCCAGGCGTCGTTGGTGGCGTGGGTGGTGACGGGCAGGACGAGGACCACGGCGAGCGCGGCGCACACCGCGCCGACCCCGGTCTCCACCAGCCGCAGGACCAGCAGGGCCGGGTTCAGCACGCCGAGGAGGCCGTAGAGCAGTCCGGCCATCACGGTGACGGCGAGCATCATCCAGCTGTAGGACACGGGGGCGGTGTAGAAGATGCCGAAGACGCACACGGCGACCAGTACGGCCGTCGGCGCGGGCGCGCCGTGCAGCGGGATCGCGATCAGCAGGCCGACGACGATGCCGATGACCGTACCGAGCACCCGGCGGAAGCCGCGGACCAGCGTCTCGCCCCGCGAGGTGGTGTTGACGAAGATCCACCACGTGGTGCCGACGGCCCAGTACCAGCGGTCCTCGGAGAAGAACTGGCCGAGCGACAGGGCGACCGCGCAGGCGGCCGTGGCCTGGAGCGCCTGGCGGGTGGTGGGCCGGGCGAAGCCGCGCCCGGGCAGCCCCGGCGGCACGGCGGCGGGCGGGTTGCGCCGCTCGATGGGCCACAGCAGGAACCGCACCGCGCCCGCGGCCAGCAGGGCGAGCGCCACGGCGGCGTAGAGCTCGGGCAGCTGGGCGGGGACGGCGTGCAGGAACTGGGTGACGAAGAAGCTCATGAAGGCGAAGATGCCGAGGGCGTGGCCGCGCGGGCCCCAGCGGCGGGCGTAGACCCCGCAGAAGACGACGGCGAGGAAGGCCGCGTCGCGGGCGAGCGGGACGCCGTGCAGGCACGTGGCCAGGGCCAGCACCGGGAATCCGGCCACCGGCAGCAGGGCCGTGGTCGCCCGCTGGGCGCGCACGCTCGCGTCCGTCACGGTGAACAGGGCGAGCAGTGCGGTCAGGCCTCCGGTGATGGAGGCGGTGAGCGAGAAGCCGCACAGTTCGGCGGCGGTGACGGCGAGGCCGATCCCGACCACGGCGCGCAGTGAGTTGCGCAGTCTCAGACGCCCCGGATCCGGAGCCACGAACATCCTCTTCACGGCGGTGTGCCGCCCCCCTTGCGATGGTGCGCTCGCCGGTCGCGCGACGGCCCGGGGTGGTGGGCGTGTGCGGACACGGCGAAGGCACCGTGGTCCGGAGCGGCCTCGTCGCCGTCCGGCGCTGCACGGCGCCGTAAGTACATGGATACGACACAGATAACCACCTGGAGGCCCAACGGCTCAACTCACCCTCCGATGACTGGGCCAATGGCCCGGTCGAGTGGGCGGTGCGGTGGCCGACGGCGGACCGTCGGCCCAGCTCTTCAGACAGTCTGCGCGCGAGCCTCCGCGGCGGCCCCCGGCAGCCAGTCGGTGACGCGGGAGAAGGCGAAGCCGAGCCGGGCGGCCCGCCCGTTGTCCATCGCGTAGGAACGGTCGAAGGAGAACGGGGAGGCGACGCCGTCGCGCACCGTGCGGTAGCGGGGGCGCGGGCCGCCCCCGGCGGCGATCAGCTCGGCCAGCCCGGTCACGTCGAGCGCGCCGTCGGAGGCGGCGTTGACGGGTCCGGTGAAGGTGCCGGCCGCCGCCCAGTGCAGGAAGCGGGCGATCTCCTCGTGGTGGACGAAGGAGGTCGGGCGGGGGTCGGGGTGGACGTCCAGGGGACGGTCCGCGGCGATCCGCTCGACGTAGTGGGCGAGGCGCCCGGTGAAGTCCGCGGCGCCGCCGCCGAGCACGTGGGCGGTCCGGACGGACACGGTGTCGAAGTCCGGGTCGGTCAAGAGCACCGCTTCGGCTCGGCGCTTGCCCTCCGCGTAGGCGGTCGCGGGGTCCGGCGCGCCGCCGCCCCGCGCCGGGGACGGGGCGGCGAGGTCGAGGTGGTCCTCGGTGAGCGCGACGCCCGCGTCGGCGTTCGTGACGGGCGGGACGGCGAAGGTGGCGGGGTCGTACACCTCCATGGTCGAGGTCATGACGTACCGCCCGGTGCGACCCGCGAAGACCCGCCGGGCGAGCGCGGCCTGCCGCGGGGTGTAGCAGATCTGGTCGATGACCACGTCGAAGGTGCGGTCGCCGAGGGCCTCGCGCAGCTGGCGCTCGTCGTCCCGGTCGGCGACGAGGCGGGTGGTGCCGGGCAGCGGCTCGGCGGAGCCGCGGTTGATGACGGTGACCGCGTGGCCGGCGTCCCGCTCCAGGGCGACCAGGTTCCTGCCGAAGTACCGGCTTCCGCCGATGACGCATATGTTTCGCATGCCCCCGACTCTGCCGTCGACCGGTCCCCAGCGGAACCGACCACTCGCTGAACCCGTATGAAGGAAAACTGATGATCGATGTGCAGCGGCTGCGCGTGCTGCGGGCCGTCGCCGAGCACGGCAGCTTCAACAAGGCCGCCGGGGCGCTGCTGCTCACCCCGTCGGCGGTCTCGCAGCACATCGCGGCGCTGGAACGGACGCTCGGCCACCCCGTCGCGGTGCGCAGCACGCGCGGGGTCACCCTCACCGAGCCCGGCCGACTGCTGGTCGAGGCGGCGGAGTCGATCTCCGACGAGCTCGATCGGGTGCGGCGGCGGATCGACCGGCTGGGCGCGGCGCGCCCCCGGCTGACCCTGGCCACCTTCACCAGCGGTGGCCGCCACCTGCTGCCCGGCGCGCTGGCGCGCTTCGTCGCCGCGCTCCCCGAGGTCGAGCTGAGCGTCCTGGAGGCCGAGCCGGAGGAGGCGGTGACGATGGTCCGCCGGGGCGCGGCCGATCTGGCCCTGACCTACCACTTCGACGGTCCTCGGCCCTCGGGGCCCGGCAGCCGGCCCGCGCTGGAGTGGACGCCGCTGATGGACGATCCGCTGTCGGTGGTGCTGCCGCGCGGCCACCGGCTGGCGGATCGGGGCTCGCTGGGGCTCGGCGAGCTGGCGGCCGAGCGTTGGGTGCTGGGCTGCCTGAAGACGGAGGCGTACCTGCGGCGGTACGCGGCGCAGGCCGGTTTCGAGCTGCGCGTCGCCGCCTCCACGACCGACTACTTCTTCGCGCAGTCGCTGGTCACGGCGGGGGTGGGGGTCTCGCTCGTGCCCCGGGTCTCGCTGGCCCCGGGGCCGGGAGCGGTGGCGGTGGAGGTCGAACCGCCGCGGCCGGCCCGGCACCTCGGGGTGATCGCGGTGCGCCGCCGCGCGCCGCAGCCCTACGTCGAGGCGCTGACCGCCGAGCTGGTCGCCGAGGCCCGCGCGGACAGGGGTGCGCGGACGGGTACCGGCGCGGACGGCGGTGGGGGGGGGGGGGGGGGGGCCCCCCCCCCCCCCCCCCCCCCCCCCCCCCCGCCGGGG
>NZ_JBHWLC010000076.1:16977-38692 GCF_042730635.1 Streptomyces sp. NPDC059917 | reverse complement strand
GGCCCGGTGAGCCGCCGCGCGCTCCCTGCGCGTCGACCGCGGAGTGTCTCATCTCACCGTCCGCGATGTGGTCAACATCCTTCCCACCGCGCCGCGTCGACCTAAGCTGACCCCCAGCAGCTGGTTCGCCCCGTCCGCCAGGCGGGATGCGTCGTAAGAGGGAACCCGGTGGGAATCCGGGACTGCCCCGCAGCGGTGAGCGGGAACGACCGCCGTCATACGCACTGGGACCGGATCACGGTCCTGGGAAGCGACGGCCACTAGGAGCCCGCCGGGAGACCGGCAGGCGCGCCCGCAAGTCCGAAGACCTGCCCGTTGCCCGCGCACGCACGGTCGTGCGCGGATTTCCTGGTGACCTCGTGGGCGGGTCGGTCGGGGGCGCCCCGGACCTGTTCCGGGGGAACGACGGACGGTCGCAGCCGGTGCCTCGCGCACGGCGGTGCGACGGGCCGTCCGCTCTGCCACCCCTTCGCGCCTCGCGTCCGTCACCGGGACTCATGGAGACGTACTCGCGAAGGAGAGTTCCGTGACACCCCAGAACACCACCCGTTCCACCACCTCCGCGGCCGCACCGGAGCCGGCCGTACGGGCCACCGTCCACGGCTACCCCCGGCAGGGGCAGAACCGGGAACTGAAGAAGGCCGTCGAGGGCTACTGGAAGGGCCGGGTCGACGCCGACGCCCTCCGGGAGACCGCCGCGACCCTGCGCCGGACCAACTGGCAGCAGCTGGCCGAAGCGGGCATCGGCGAGGTGCCCACCGGTGACTTCTCGTACTACGACCACGTCCTCGACACCAGCGTCATGGTCGGCGCCGTCCCGCCCCGCCACCGCGCCGCCGTCGCAGCGGACGCGCTGGACGGCTACTTCGCCATGGCCCGCGGCACCCAGGACGTGGCGCCGCTGGAGATGACCAAGTGGTTCGACACCAACTACCACTACCTGGTCCCCGAACTGGGCCCCGACACGCAGTTCACCGCCGACTCCGCCAAGCAGGTCGCCGAGCTGCGGGAAGCGCTCGCGCTCGGGCTGAGCGCCCGCCCGGTGCTGGTCGGACCGGTCACCTACCTCCTGCTGGCCAAGCCCGCCCCGGGCGTGGCCGACGACTTCCAGCCGATCACCCTGCTCGACCGGCTGCTGCCCGTCTACGCCGAGGTGCTCGCCGACCTGCGCGCGGCGGGCGCCCAGTGGGTCCAGCTCGACGAGCCGGCCCTGGTCCAGGACCGCACCCCGGCCGAGTTGGGCGCGGCCGCCCGCGCCTACCGCGAGCTGGGCGCGTCGGCCGAGCGCCCCAAGCTGCTCGTCGCCTCGTACTTCGACCGGCTCGGCGAGGCCCTGGCGGTACTGGCCAAGGCCCCCGTCGAGGGCCTCGCCCTCGACTTCACCGACCGGGCCGCCGGCAACCTCGCCGACCTGGCCGCCGTCGGCGGCCTGCCCGGCAAGCGGCTGGTCGCGGGCGTGGTCAACGGCCGCAACGTCTGGATCAACGACCACGAGGCCTCCCTCGCCACCCTCGGCACCCTGCTCGGCCTCGCGGGCAGCGTCGACGTCTCCTCCTCCTGCTCCCTCCTGCACGTTCCGCTGGACGTCACCGCCGAGCGCGACGTCGACCCCCAGGTCCGGCGCTGGCTGGCCTTCGCCCGGCAGAAGACCGCCGAGATCACCGTCCTGGCCCGCGGCCTCGCCCAGGGCACGGACTCCATCGCCGCCGAACTCGCCGCGAACCGCGCCGACCTCGCCTCCCGGGCGCACTCGCCGATCACCCACGACCCGGCGGTGCGCGCCCGCACCGCGGCCGTCACCGACGCCGACGGGCGCCGCTCCCAGCCCTACGCGCGGCGCGCCGCGGCCCAGCGGACCCACCTCGGCCTGCCCCTGCTGCCCACCACGACCATCGGCTCCTTCCCGCAGACCACCGAACTGCGCACCGCCCGCGCCGACCTGCGCGCCGGACGGCTCGACGAGGCGGGCTACGAGCACCGCATCGAGGCCGAGATCCGCGAGGTGATCGCCTTCCAGGAGAAGACCGGCATCGACGTCCTCGTGCACGGCGAACCCGAACGCAACGACATGGTCCAGTACTTCGCCGAGCAGCTGACCGGCTACCTGGCCACCCAGCACGGCTGGGTCCAGTCCTACGGCACCCGCTACGTCCGGCCGCCGGTCCTGGCCGGGGACATCTCCCGCCCCGATCCGATGACCGTGCGCTGGACCACGTACGCGCAGGCGCAGACGGCGAAGCCGGTCAAGGGCATGCTGACCGGCCCGGTCACCATGCTCGCCTGGTCCTTCGTCCGGGACGACCAGCCCCTCGGCGACACGGCCCGCCAGGTCGCGCTCGCCCTGCGCGACGAGGTGAACGACCTGGAGGCGGCCGGCACCTCCGTCATCCAGGTCGACGAACCGGCCCTGCGCGAGACCCTGCCGCTGCGCGCCGCCGACCACGCCGACTACCTGGCCTGGGCCACCGAGTCCTTCCGCCTCAGCACCAGCGGCGTCCGGCCGGACACCCAGATCCACACCCACATGTGCTACGCCGAGTTCGGCGACATCGTCGCGGCCATCGAGGACCTCGACGCCGACGTGATCAGCCTGGAGGCCGCCCGCTCGCACATGCAGGTCGCCGACGAACTCGCGGGCGCGGGCTACCCGCGCGAGGTGGGCCCCGGCGTCTGGGACATCCACTCGCCGCGCGTCCCCTCCGCCGACGAGGCCGTGACGCTGCTGCGCAAGGGGCTGGAGGCCATCGCGGCCGAGCGGCTGTGGGTCAATCCCGACTGCGGGCTCAAGACCCGGGGCTGGACCGAGACGAAGGCGTCCCTGGAACACCTCGTCGAGGCCGCGCACCGGGTGCGCGCGCAGCTGACCACGGGCTGAGCGCGCACCCGGACGGGGACGGTCCGAGCGGACCGTCCCCGTCCGGTGCCGTACGCACCGCCCGGTCGGTACGCTCGGACCCGGGCGACGGGAGGCCACCGATGGGCGCAGCGCCGTACGGGCGGGAGAACGTGCACGGAGACGGTGACGGGGACCGCGACGGGGAGCGCCGCGCGCTGCCGGACGGGACCCGGACGGGCCGCGCGGGAGCCGACCCGGGGCTCTACGGGCCCGGATCCGTGACCTGGCAGTGCCACGGCGACCCGATCATGTGGATCGCCGGGGTCCGGGCCCTGTACCTCCAGGCCCTCCACCCGCGGGCCGTCCGCGGCGTCATGGCCAACTCGGACTTCCGCCAGGACGCCTGGGGGCGGCTGCTGCGCACCGCCGACTTCGTCGGCACGATCACCTACGGCACCACCGAGGCCGCCGAGGCGGCCGGAGCCCGGGTCCGCAAGATCCACCGGATGCTGTCCGCGACCGACCCCGCCACCGGCGACCGCTTCCCCATCGACGATCCCGAACTCCTGCTGTGGGTGCACTGCGCGCAGATCGATTCCTTCCTGCACACGCTGCGCCGCTCCGGCGTCCCCCTCACCGCCGCGCAGGCCGACCGCTACGTCGACGAGAACCGCACCAACGCCCGCCTCGTCGGCCTCGATCCCGCCGCGGTGCCGGCCACCACCGCGGAGCTGGCCGCCTACTTCGACGAGGTCCGCCCCCGCCTCGCCGCCGGAGCCGACGCCCGCGCCGTCGACGACTTCCTGCGCAGCCCGCCCGTCCACCCGCTCCTCGTGCCTGGCCGAAACCTGCTGTGGCGGCCGCTCGCCGCACTGGCCTACGGGTCCCTCCCGGCGTACGCGCACCAGCTGTACGGGCGCCCCGCCCGCACCCCACGCGGCGTCACCCGGCGCTTGCGCCTCACGGGCCTCGTGCTGCGCAGCATTCCCGCAGGTCTGCGCTGGCAGCTGCCGCCAGGTCACATCTTGAGAGCGATGCGCCGCATGGGCCCCGCGAGTCGCCCCTCGACGCACGCACTGCGCACTTCAGCGGCCATACTGGACCGGCCGGGGAGGGTGGCGCACGACAACGGGGGCGGCAGTAGGACATGGCTGAGTCCAGACTGATCCAGGGCCGATACAGGTCGCTCGATCTGATCGGTCGCGGTGGCATGGGTGAGGTGTGGCGCGCTCGCGACGAGTCGCTCGGGCGACATGTCGCAGTAAAGTGCCTCAAACCGCTCGGCGCGGAGCAGGACGCCCACTTCACGCAGGTGCTGCGCGAGCGCTTCCGGCGCGAGGCGCGCGTCGCGGCCTCGCTCCAGCACCGGGGCGTCACCGTCGTGCACGACTTCGGGGACGACAGCGCCACCGGCGGGCCCCTCTACCTCGTCATGGAGCTGCTCGAAGGGAGCAATCTCAGCCAGCTGCTGGAGGAGAACGACGCCCGCCCGCTGGCCGTCGACGACGTCGTCGACATCGCGGAACAGCTCGCCGCCGCCCTCGGCTACACCCACGACCAGGGCGTGGTGCACCGCGACCTCAAGCCCGCCAACATCATGCGGCTCACCGACGGCACCGTGAAGATCTGCGACTTCGGCATCGCCCGGCTCGCCGCCGACATCGGCTTCACCGCCAAGCTCACCGGCGGCGGCATGGCCATGGGCACGCCGCACTACATGTCGCCCGAGCAGATCGCCGGCGGCGAGGTCGACCACCGCAGCGACCTCTACTCCCTCGGCTGCGTCCTGTACGAGATCGCCACCGGCGCCCCGCCCTTCGACCTCGGCGACTCCTGGTCCGTCCTGGTCGGACACCGGGACACCGCCCCCGTGCCCCCGCGCCAACACCGCCCGGAGCTGCCCGCCCACTTCGAGCAGGTGGTCCTGGACCTGCTGGCCAAGCGCCCCGAGGACCGGCCCGCCGACGCCCGCGGGCTCTACCGGCGGCTCGTCGGGGCCCGCCGGGGAGGCGCCGCCGCGCCCGCGGCGGCCGACGCGCTGCCCGCGTGGGCGCTCGGCATGACCGCCGGCCGCAAGGCGGGCCTGGAGGCCCGCCCGGCGAGCGGCGCGTGGGCGGTGCTGACCGGCTCGTGGACGGCCGCACGGCCCGCCGAGCCCGTCCGGGAACCCTCCGAGGCTCTCTCGACCCGCGAGTCGGCCCCCCAGCCGCTCCCGGTGCCCGTCCCGCAGCCGGAGCCGGACCCGGCCACCGCAGACGGGGCGCCCGCCGCCGGAGCCGCGGGCCAGGGCTCGCCCGCGCAGGGCGTGGCACGTCCCCCCGCGGCCGCGGACCCGCGGCTGACGGCCGCCTACGGCCGGCCGGGCCCCCGCCCGCTGGGCCCCGACCACCCCGAGACCCTCGCCGCGGTCTCCGCGCACGCCTTCGCCCTCAGCCGGGCCGGGCGCCCGGCCGACGCCCTGGCCGCGCACACCGAGGTCGCCGAGGGCCGGGCCCGCACGCTCGGCCCCGACCACGCCGAGACCCTGGCTGCGCGCCAGGAGACGGCGTACGTCCTGGGCCAGCTCGGGCGCCACCAGCAGGCGCACGAGGTCTACCTCGCGGTGCTCGCCGCCCGCGAGCGGACCGTCGGCACGGACCACCCGGACACCCTGCGCTGCCGCCACAACCTGGCCTTCAGCCTGAGTCGGCTCGGCCGCCTCGCCGACGCGCACCGCACCGCCGAGGACGTGGCCACCGCCCGGGCCCGGGTGCTCGGCCCGGACCACGCGGACACCCTGCTCACCCGCTACGAGGTCGGCTACGCCCTCGGGCAGCTCGGCCGCTGGCAGGAGGCCCTCGCCGCCTACCGCGAGGTCGCCGCGGCCCGCGAGCGCACCCTGGGCCGCGACCACCCCGACACGCTCGCGGCCCGCTACGAGGTCGGCATCGGCCTCGGGCGGCTCGGCCGCACCCCCGAGGCGCTGGACCTCTTCCGCTCGCTCGCGCGCGACCGCACCCGCGGTTACGGGGCCGCCGACCCCGAGACCCTGCGCGCCCGCCACGTCGTCGGCGTCAACCTCGGCCGCCTCGGGCGCTGGGCCGAGGCGGTCGCCGAAGCCCGCCAGGTGGCCGCGCTGCGGGCCCGCGCGCTCGGCCCCGACCACCCCGACACGCTGGTCAGCCGCCGCGAGGTCGCGGTGGGCCTGGGGCGGCTCGGCCGCTGGGACGAGGCGCTGCCCGTGTACCAGGAGGTGGCCGGGGCCCGCGAACGCGTGCTCGGCGCCGACCACCCGGACACGGTCGCGGCGCACGCGGACGAGGCCCACTGTCTGGAGCGGCTCGGGCAGGTGTGCTACCAAGAGCCATGACCAAGGAGCAGCGGTTCCAGGGCGTGTACGACGCGGTGATCGTGGGCGGTGGGCACAACGGCCTGGTGGCCGCCGCCTACCTGGCCCGCGCGGGGCGATCGGTCCTCGTCCTGGAGCGGCTCGGCCACACCGGTGGCGCCGCCGTCTCCACCCGCCCCTTCGCGGGGGTCGACGCCCGCCTGTCGCGCTACTCGTACCTGGTGTCGCTGCTGCCGGCCACCATCGTGCGGGAGCTGGGGCTGGAGTTCGCCGTCCGCAAGCGCACGGTGTCCTCGTACACCCCCACCGAGCGCGCCGGTCGGCCGGGCGGACTGCTCGTCGGCGGCGGGGAGGACCGCACCCGGGAGTCCTTCGCCCGACTCACCGGCTCGGACCGGGAGTACGAGAACTGGCGGGCCTTCTACGCGACGACCGCCCGCCTCGCCCGCAAGGTCTTCCCCACCCTCACCGAACCGCTGCCGACCCGGGCGGCGCTGCGCGCGCGGATCGACGACGAGAGCGCCTGGCGGATGCTGTTCGAGGAGCCGCTGGGGCGCGCGGTCGAGGACCGGTTCACCGACGACCTGGTGCGGGGCGTGGTGCTCACGGACGGTCTGATCGGCACCTTCGCCGACGCCCACGACCCCTCGCTCGCCCAGAACCGCTGCTTCCTCTACCACGTGATCGGCGGCGGCACGGGCGACTGGGACGTGCCGGTCGGCGGCATGGGCGCGCTGACGGACGCGCTCGCGGACGCCGCGCGCGCCGCCGGGGCGCGGATCGCCACCGGGCACGAGGCGGTGCGCATCGACGTCGACCCCGCTTCCGGGACGGAGCCGAGCGGGCCCGTGGAGGTCACCTACCGGACCGACCGCGGCGAAGGGCGGGTCGGCGCCCGCAAGGTGCTGGTCAACGCCTCCCCGCGGGACCTGGCCCGGCTGCTCGGCGAGGACGCGCCGGACGCCCCCGAGGGCGCGCAGCTCAAGGTCAACATGCTGCTGCGCAGGCTGCCCCGGCTGCGCGACTCCTCGGTGGACCCGCGCGAGGCCTTCGCCGGCACCTTCCACATCGCGGAGGGCTACGAGCAGCTGGCGCGCGCCCACCGGGAGGCGGCCGCCGGAGAACTGCCCTCCGCACCGCCCTCGGAGATCTACTGCCATTCGCTGACCGACGCCTCGATCCTCGGCGCGGACCTGGCGGGGCGCGGCTACCAGACGCTCACCCTGTTCGGGCTGCACGCCCCGGCCCGGCTGTTCGAGAAGGACAACGCCGGCGCCCGGGAGGTCCTGCTCGCCGCGACGCTGGCGCAGTTGGACGCGCACCTGGCCGAACCGCTCGCGGACTGCCTGGCCGTCGACGCCGACGGCCGCCCCTGCATCGAGGCCAAGACCCCGCTCGACCTGGAACGCGAACTGCGCCTGCCCGGCGGACACATCTTCCACCGGGACCTGTCCTGGCCCTTCGCGGAGCCGGACGCGGGGCGTTGGGGCGTGGAGACCCGGCACCCCGACGTGCTCCTGTGCGGGGCGGGCGCCGTGCGCGGCGGCGGGGTCAGCGGGGTGCCGGGACACAATGCGGCGATGGCGGTCCTGGGCCGCTGACCCGGCCCGTCGCGCTACGCGCCGACCGGCTCGATGACGACGATCGGGATCTCGCGGTCCGTCTTGGTCTGGTAGTCGTCGTAGGCGGGCCAGTGCTGGACCATCAGGGGCCAGGCCTCGGCGCGCTCCGCGGGGTCGGCGGTGCGGGCCGTGCCCTGGAGGACCTCGGGTCCGACCTGGATGCGGACCTCGGGGTGCTCGGAGAGGTTCCGGTACCAGAGCGGGTGCTCGGGGGCGCCGCCCTTGGAGGCGACGATGAAGTACCGCCCGTCCTTCTCGCCGTAGATGAGCGGGGTCCGGACGGGGTTGCCGCTCTTGCGCCCGAGGGTGGTCAGGAGCAGGGTCTGGGTGCCGTTCCAGAACTGGCCCTCGGCCCCGCCGGACCCGACGTACTGCTTGACGTGGTCCAGCTGCCAGCCGGGCTTGGGGTCGGTCGGGTGGTCCCAGTCGATGTCGCTCATGTGCGGTCCGCCTCCAGGTGTCGCGTTGCCGGTGTTGAACCCTCAACGATCAACAACATCCAGGGATGCGGCGTTATGCCCGGCCCTTCGGGCGGAACGCCTGCGTCCCCGGCCGCGCACCGGGCACAATTCCCGAGGGTCCGTCAGGGCACGCCCGCACCACCACACTTCGGGAGCAGTCGGTGTCCTCGCAGGAGTCGCAAGAGATCGTCATCACGATCACCCCGCAGCAGGCCGCGCACGGGGTGATCATCCCCGTGCCCCAGGGCCTGGGCAACGCCCGGCTCCGGATACCCCCGAGCCGGGACGGAGACCTCGTACGGGCCCGGCTCGGCGAGACCGAGGTGCTGCTGCGCATCAAGGTGACCCCCGCACCGGGGCCGGGCGCGGACGCGTGGCCGGGGATCACCGCACCGGCGCGCCGCTCGGGGGCTCGGGGCTGGCTGGTGCTGACCGCCATGGTCGCGGCCGTGGTCATCGGGCTGGTGGTGGCGGACAGCGGTGACGACGGCGACGCCACCGCGTCGTCCTCCTCGACCGCCACCCCCACCCCCACCGGTACGTACGCCCCCGAGCCCGCGCCCTCCTACACCGCCTGGTCGCCCACCGCGGCCCCGCCGCCGGCGGCCACCGCGGTGGGCACGGCGCCCGCCCCCGTCTTCCCGACCCCCGAGGCGGCCCCGACCCCCTTCGACCGGGGCACCTGCCTCAACGGCAAGCTCCCGGACTCGACGACCGCGCAGCGCGTGGACGACGTGCGCGAGGTGCCCTGCTCGGCGTCGGACGCCCACTACAAGGTGATCGAGAGCTTCCCGGGCACCTCCGACATGACGCGCTGCAACGCCAACCCCAAGACCGAGTACGGCTTCTCCTACACCTACTCCCGCGGGGCGGTCACCCTCAACCAGTACGTCTACTGCGTCGTCGGCATCGGTTCCTACGCGCGCTGAGGCCCCCCCGTGGCCCGGCCCCGTCCCCGGTGCGTCAGTCCGCGGAGCGGGTCCAGCCCGTGGCCACGATCCGGGACGCGTCCTGCGGCCGGTCCTCGGCGAAGAGCGTGCGCGCGCGCTCGGACACGCGGATGACGTCGACGTACACCCCGCGCCCGACGTAGCGCCCGGTGGCCTCGTGGCGCAGGCGCAGGTGGACCTCGCGCCCGGCCCAGTCGTCGAGGGGGGCCTCCAGGCGGTGCCAGATGCGGCCCGACCAGCCCGTGACGGTGCCGCGCGGCCACTGCTCGGGGCTGCCTCCCGTGGCGCGCACGGTGCTGAACGGCACCGGCCGCCAGGGGCCGTCCGGGCCGGGCGCCGCCTCGACGAAGAAGCCGCCGGCGTCGGGGACCGTGTCCCACCACACCGCGCAGCGCAGCCGCGCCTGCGTCGTGGCGGGCGCGAGCGGGGGCAGCGCGAGCGTGCCCGAGGCGGCGGGGGTGGTCCCGGAGAACCACGCGGGGCCGCCGTGCCGGGTGCGGACGGGGACCGCCCGGGCGAAGGCGTTGCCGACCGCCACCCGGGGCGCGCTGCCCGCCCGCCAGGTCCGTACGGGGTGCACCGAGTTGCCCAGCAGGATCAGGAACGAGTCCGTGGAGGGGTCCAGGACCAGCGAGGTCCCGGTGAAGCCGGTGTGCCCGGCGGAGTGGGGCGTGGCCATGGCGCCCATGTACCAGTGCTGGTAGAGCTCGAAGCCGAGGCCGTGGTCGTCGCCGGGGAAGGCGGTGTTGAAGTCGGTGAAGAGCAGCTCGACGGAGGCGGGGCGCAGGATCCGCTTCCCGGCGTACGCGCCGCCGTCGAGCAGGGTGCGGGCGAGGACGGCCAGGTCCCAGGCGGTGCCGAAGACCCCCGCGTGCCCGGCCACCCCGCCGAGCGCGTGGGCGTTCTCGTCGTGCACCTCGCCCCACACGAGCCCCCGGTCCAGCCCCGACCAGGGCGGGCGCTGGACCTCGGTGGCGGCGGTCACCCGGCGCCACGAGAGCGGGGGATTGAACCGCGTGCGGTGCATCCCGAGCGGAATGGTGATCTCGTCGCGGAGCAGGACGTCCAGGGTGCGGCTGGTGATCCGTTCCAGGAGCAGCTGCAGCGTGATCAGGTTCAGGTCCGAGTACCGGTACACGGTCCCGGGGGTGTCCTGCGGCCGCACCGACCACAGCAGCCTGAGCTGCCCCGCCCGCGTGGGTTCCTGGTAGAACGGCGCCCACGACCGCAGCCCCGAGGTGTGGGTCAGCAGCTGGCGGACCGTGATCGCCTCCTTGCCGCCGCCGGTGAACTCGGGCAGGTAGCGCGCCGCGGGGGCCTCGAGCTCCAGCCGTCCCCGCTCCATCTGCTGCACGGCCAGCACCGAGGTGAACAGCTTGCTCAGCGAGGCCAGGTCGAAGACCGTGTCCTCGCTCATCGCGATCCGCTCCGCGGCGGGGAACTCCACGGCCCGGTCGGTCCGGCCGTCGTAGTCCGCGTACCGGACCGCGTCGCCCATCGCCCGGTGCAGGGCCACGGTCCGACCGCGCCCCGCGAGCACCACGGCCCCCGCGTAGTAGGGGTGTTCGGGGGAGGGGCCGAGGAAGCGGGCGGCCTCCTGCGCCGTCGCCTCCAGGTGCCGCTCCAGCAGTCCTGCCTGGCGGGCGGACCCGTACCGCAGGCGCAGCCCTTGCAGGGCCCGCCGCTCGACCGGGTTCCCGCCCGCCCCGGAGCCCGCCCCCGCGCCGTCCGCACCCCGGGCGCCCCGACCGGCCGCCCCGGCCGGGCCCGCGGGCAGCGCCGCGTGCACGAGCAGCACCCCGCCGAGTGCGAGCAGGCGCGCCCCGAGCCGCCTGCGGGTCAGCCCGTCGGCCGGGCCGCCGCGCCGACTCCCGTCCGTCGCCGCGGACTTGGGGACCCGCGCGGACTTCGTGACCTCCGTCGTTCTCCGGACCGCCGCTGCCCGCCGCTCGACCGGCCTCCCGCCCGGCCCGTCCTTCCCGCCCCCGTCCGTCCCGCCCCCGACGACCCCCGTGTCCTGGCTCATGACCGGCCCTCCTGTCCGCTGCCTTGCGCGCCACCCAGTATCTGCCCGTGCACCCCACCGACCCCGTCACGACCGGCCCGCAAAGAATCTGACACAGCATCAGAAAATCTCTTCCCTCGCGCCGCGCCCTGCGGCATCCTGCCGCCCATGGAGACGGAGCTGAGCAAGAAACTCGGAGTCGAACACGCCATCTTCGGCTTCACGCCCTTCCCGGCGGTCGCCGCGGCCATCACCCGCGCGGGCGGCTTCGGCGTCCTCGGCGCGGTCCGGTACACCGCCCCGGACGACCTCGCGCGCGACCTCGACTGGATGCAGGAACACACCGACGGCAAGCCCTACGGCCTCGACGTCGTCATGCCCGCCAAGAAGGCCGTGGACGGCATCTCCGAGGCCGACATCGAGGCGATGATCCCCGCCGGGCACCGGGAGTTCGTCCGCGAGACCCTCGCCAAGCACCAGGTCCCCGAACTCGCCGACGGCGAGGCCTCCGGCTGGCGGATCACCGGCTGGATGGAAGAGGTCGCCCGCAACCAGCTCGACGTGGCCTTCGACTACCCGATCAAGCTCCTCGCCAACGCCCTCGGTTCCCCGCCCGCCGACGTCATCCGGCGCGCCCACGACCACGGGGTCCTCGTCGCCGCCCTCGCCGGGACCGCCACGCACGCCCGCCGCCACGCCGAGGCGGGCATCGACGTCGTCGTCGCCCAGGGCTACGAGGCCGGCGGTCACACCGGCGACATCGCCACCATGGTCCTCGTGCCCGAGATCGTCGAGGCCGTCGCCCCGCTCCCGGTCCTCGCCGCGGGCGGCATCGGCAGCGGCGAACAGATCGCCGCCGCACTCGCGCTCGGCGCGCAGGGGGCCTGGCTCGGATCGCTCTGGCTCACCACCACCGAGGCGGACCTGCACTCCCGCGCCCTCACCGACAAGCTGCTCGCCGCCGGTTCCGGGGACACCGTCCGCTCCCGCGCCCTGACCGGCAAACCCGCCCGCCAACTGCGCACCGAGTGGACCGACGCCTGGGACGACCCGGCCGGTCCCGGCGCGCTCCCCATGCCGCTCCAGGGCCTGCTCGTCGCCGAAGCGGTCTCCCGCATCCAGAAGTACGAGGTCCAGCCGCTGCTGGGCACCCCCGTCGGCCAGATCGTCGGCCGGATGAACAGCGAGCGCAGCGTCCAAGCCGTCTTCGACGACCTCACCCGGGGCTTCGAACGCGCCATCGACCGCATCACCCGCATCGCGGGCCGGTCCGGGCCGGTCCGCAAGGAGGAGCTCCCGTCATGACCCCGCCCCCCAGCACCCCCGCCGCCGCCCAGGGCCCCAACGGCTTCTGGGCCCAGGCGAGCGCCGAACCCGACCGCGTCGTGCTCGTCACCCCCGAGGGCGAGGAGTGGACGGCCGCGCGCCTGCACGCCGACGTCAACCGGCTGGTCCACGGCCTGCGCGCGGCCGGTCTGGAGCGCGGTGACGCCTTCGCCGTGGTCCTGCCCAACGGGGTCGAGTTCTTCACCGCCTACCTCGCCGCCTCCCAGGCCGGTTTCTACCTCGTTCCGGTCAACCACCACCTGGTCGGCCCCGAGATCGCCTGGATCGTCTCCGACTCCGGCGCCAAGGTGCTCATCGCCCACGAGCGCTTCGCCGGGGCCGCCACCGGCGCGGCCGACGAGGCGGGGCTGCCCGCGAGCCACCGCTACGCCGTCGGAGCCGTCGACGGATTTCGCCCGTACGCCGAACTCCTCGACGGGCAGAGCGACGCGCCGCCCGCCGACCGGACCCTCGGCTGGGTGATGAACTACACCTCCGGCACGACCGGCCGCCCGCGCGGCATCCGCCGCCCCCTGCCCGGCAAGCTGCCGGAGGAGACCTTCCTCGGCGGGTTCCTCGGCATCTTCGGCATCCGCCCCTTCGACGGCAACGTCCACCTGGTCTGCTCCCCGCTCTACCACACGGCCGTGCTCCAATTCGCGGGCGCCTCCCTGCACATCGGCCACCCGCTGGTGCTCATGGACAAGTGGACGCCCGCCGAGATGCTGCGCCTGATCGACGCGCACGGCGCCACCCACACCCACATGGTGCCCACCCAGTTCCACCGCCTGCTCGCCCTCCCGCAGGAGGTCAAGGACGGCTACGACGTCACCTCGATGCGTCACGCCATCCACGGCGCCGCGCCCTGCCCCGACCACGTCAAGCGCGCGATGATCGAGTGGTGGGGGAGCTGCGTGGAGGAGTACTACGCGGCCAGCGAGGGCGGCGGCGCCTTCGCCACCGCGGAGGACTGGCTGAAGAAGCCCGGTACGGTCGGCAAGGCCTGGCCCATCAGCGAACTGGCCGTCTTCGACGACGACGGCAACCGGCTGCCCGCCGGGGAACTGGGCACCGTCTACATGAAGATGAGCACCGGCGGCTTCAGCTACCACAAGGACGAGGGCAAGACGCGGAAGAACCGGATCGGGGACTTCTTCACCGTCGGCGACCTCGGCCTGATGGACGAGGAGGGCTACCTCTTCCTCCGCGACCGCAAGATCGACATGATCATCTCGGGCGGGGTCAACATCTACCCGGCCGAGATCGAGTCCGCGCTGCTCACCCACCCGGCCGTCGCCGACGCCGCCGCCTTCGGCATCCCGAACGGGGACTGGGGCGAGGAGGTCAAGGCGGTCGTCGAGGCCGCGGAGGGACACGAGCCGGGCGAGGCGCTGGCCGCCGCCATCCTGGCGCACTGCGAGCAGCAGTTGGCCGCGTTCAAACGGCCCAGGACCGTGGAGTTCATCGAGACCATGCCCCGCGACCCCAACGGCAAGCTCTACAAGCGGCGGCTGCGCGATCCCTACTGGGAGGGGCGCGAGCGCGCCGTGTGACGGGCGGCGCGCGGAACGGTTGCCCGAAAGGCCCTGACATTTTGTGAGATGTTCCACGTCAGGGCCCCGGCGGCGCGCCTTGCGCCGCACCGCGGCGCCACTTCTGGCAGCGTGGCCGTATGAGTACGGCAACCCGCACGTCCCCCTTGACCGACTGGACCCTGGTGGTCCCCGTGGTGGCGCTCGTCGCGCTCGCCCTCAGCTGGGGGCGCGACCTGCCCTCCTTCGCGGTGGCGCTCGTCGCCGTGTGCCTCGGGGGCGCGGTCCTGGCCGCCGTCCACCACGCCGAGGTGGTCGCCCACCGCGTCGGCGAGCCCTTCGGCTCCCTGGTCCTGGCCGTCGCGGTCACGGTCATCGAAGTGGCCCTCATCGTCACGCTGATGGCCGACGGCGGCGAGGGGAGTTCCTCCCTCGCCCGTGACACCGTCTTCGCCGCGGTCATGATCACCTGCAACGGCATCGTCGGCCTGTCGCTGCTGGTCGGCGCCCTGCGCAACCGGGTCGCCGTCTTCAACGCCGAGGGCTCCGGCGCGGCGCTCGCCACCGTCGCCACCCTCGCCGTCCTCAGCCTGGTCATCCCGACCTTCACCACGAGCAAGCCCGGTCCCGAGTTCTCCACCGCACAGCTCGCCTTCGCCGCCGTCGCCTCACTGGCCCTCTACGGGCTGTTCATCGCGGTCCAGACGGTCCGTCACCGCGACTACTTCCTGCCCGTGGACACCGCCGCGAAGAAGCGCCGCGAGGCGGCCGGGGAAGAAGAGGAGCACGCGGAGCCGCCGACCGCCCGGGCCGCGATGATCAGCCTCGGCCTGCTGCTGGTGGCCCTCGTCGCCGTCGTCGGCAACGCCAAGGCCGTCTCGCCCACCATCGAGTCGGGCGTCGCGAGCGCCGGTCTGCCCCACGCCGTCGTCGGTGTGATCATCGCCCTGCTCGTGCTCGCCCCCGAAACCCTCGCCGCCGTCCGCGCGGCCCGCCGCGACCGCGTCCAGACCAGTCTCAACCTCGCCTACGGCTCCGCCATCGCGAGCATCGGCCTGACCATCCCGTCCATCGCCCTCGCCTCGGTCTGGCTCACCGGACCGCTGCTGCTGGGACTCGGCCCGATCCACATGGTGCTGCTCGCCCTCACCGTCGTGGTCAGCGCCCTGACCATCGTGCCGGGCCGCGCGACCCTGCTCCAGGGCGGGGTGCACCTGGTCCTGCTGGCCTCCTACCTGTTCCTCGCCGTCAGTCCCTGACCCGCGCCCCGGTGGTGCGCGCGCCGACCCGCGAGGGCCGGCGCCCGCACCACCGGCCGCTCAGCGCCGCTCGCGCGGCCAGACCACGCGCAGCGCGGGCGAGCTGAGGATGTCCTTCTCGCAGTACCGCGAGGTCACCCAGCGCTCACCGGAGAACAGCCGGGTCTGGTCGGCGTAGTACGGCGAGTTCGGGTTCGAGGACTGGCTGTACGACAGCAGCGTGCGGGCCACCGGGCAGCGGCTCCCGTCCCAGCCGACCGCCTGGATGTGGCTCGAACCGTGCACGACCTCCGTGTAGCCGCCACCGGCCGGGTTCCACACCGCCTCCACCTTGTCCCACACCCCCAGCGCCTCGGTGCCGCCGCCGACCGGGATCCGCCGACCGCCGCGCACCACGAACTGGTTCTCGCCCAGCGGCGCGTCCAGTGCGATGCCCGCCGCCTTCAGCTCCGCGACCGTGTCCGCCAGCGCCCGCCCGATGCCGGGCGCCGACCGGTTCAGGGTGCGGGGCGTGCGGATCGGGTCGGCCGCCGAGAACGGCACCTGCCACAGGTCCTTCGCCGCCGTCGTCGCCGTCAGCCGCCGCCAGAACCGGTCGAAGAGCAGCGCGCCCCGGCTGGCCGTCTCGGCCGTACGGTCCCAGCGCGCCAGCACCGGGCAGGCCGCCGAGACGTCCACCACCGCGCCGTCGCTCGCGGTCGCCGTACCGCCCGGCAGGGCCGCACAGGCCTGCGCCGCGTCGGCGGCCGCCAGGTCACCGGCCGGAACCCGGTTCGCGAACTGCTGCTCCTGCAGGTCCGCCACCGTCAGGGAGCCCTTGGCCGCCATCGCCGACACGTCCTCCAGCGCGCCGCGCGTGCGCAGCGACCGGGGCGCGGCGACGTTGCCCCACACCCGCTCGTAACCGGTCAGCGGATGCTCCGCGTTCGCCAGCCAGGCGCTGTCGTTGGAGTTCTCGGCGTACACCGCGTCCCGCAGGGTCGGCGCCTTCGCCGGACCGAACACCCCCGGTTGCAGCGCGTCCGGGTCCGACCCCAGGGCGCAGTCGCCGCGCGAGCCGTCCAGCACCGCGAGACCGGCCGACGGGTAGGTCGCCCGGCCCAGCGGGGTGGAACAGCGCGCCGCCAGCTCGTCCGTGATCCGGGGCACGATCTGGGACTGGGCGAAGAGGGTCGCGCCCGCCGAATCCGCGGCCACCGTGTTGACCCAGGGCAGCCCCTGGGTGCGCCGCTGGGCGTCCTGGATCCCGGCGACCGAGCGGGCCCTGCCCATCGCGAGGGCGGTGTCGAAGGCCCGCAGGTTCACCGCGTTCGGGTCGTTCAGCGCATAGGCGGTGGTCGCCGACCACGGCAGCGGCAGGCCCGACCCGAGGGAGGTGGTGACGGGGCCGAAGCGGGTCCACCACTGGGTCCCGGCGACCGGTGCGCCGCCCTTGACCGGGACGCTGACGGTGCGCGCCACCATCTTCTCGGAGACGCCGTCGACCAGGTAGGCGGTCGGGTCCTCCGGGTCCAGCGCGAGCTGGTGCAGGTTGACCGGGGTGCCGGTCGCCACGGTGTGGCTCCAGGCGACCTTGTCGTTGAAGCCGATGTTGACGACGACGGTGCCGAGCAGGGAACCACCGGAGACGTTCAGCTCGCCGGGGATGGTCTGCTGGGACTGCCAGAACCGGCGGCCGCCCTGCCAGGGATAGTGCGGGTTGCCGAGCAGCAGCCCGCCGCCGCTCGCCGTGGCCGACCCCGCGAAGGCCACCGCGTTGGAACCCCTGTCGTAGCGCGAGGTGTCGAAGAACTGCCGGGCCGCCTCCGCCGCGGCCGCCGGGTCGATCCCGCCACCGGGCGCCTCCCCGCTCGTACGGGCCCCCGCGCCCGGAGCGGCGGCCGGCGGCCGCGCCGCGGTGATCCCGTCGATCCCGCGCCCCTGGCCGCCGAGCACCGCGACGGCGTACCCCCGGGATGCCACGTCGACGGCCGTCACGGGGCGCACCCAGGCGGCCCCCTTGCAGGCCGGATCCGTGATCTTGTTCTGCGCCAGCCAGGCGTTGTACCCGGCGGCCCAGCCGCGCATCAGCTCCTTGACGTCCTTCCCGGGCCCCGCGGGCGCGGGCGTGGCCAGCAGCTTCTCGACCGTGCCCGTCTGCCGGACGCCCTTGAAGTACAGGTCGCTGGAGAGGTTGCCGACGGCGGAGGAGAGGGAGCCGTCGGGGGCCGCGTCGGGCCCGAACCAGCGCGAACGCTCGCCGGACACCGTCAGGAACCCGTCGGCCAACACGCAGACCTGGTCCGCGGCCTGCGCCCAGCCGGTGCCGAAGCCGAGGTCGGCGTAGTCCTTGGCGAGGATGTGCGGGACGCCGTTCTCCGTGTAGCGGACGAGGGCGGACAGACCGCCCCCGGACGGGGCCCGGGCGGCCCCGGCGTCGGCGGCGGCCGAGGCCGCGGCCGGAGGGACCGCGGCGGCCGCCGCGAGCAGCGCGGCGCCGGTGAGGGCGATCCGGCGAAGTGCGGGGCGGGTGCGGAAACGCAACGTGCCTCCCAAGTAGCCTTCGAATGACTGCGGTTACGCGTGAAACCGGTGGTGCGCCTGCCGTGCCCCCACACTCATGCAGGCAAGCTGATGATCTGTCAACAAGCGCTGTTCCAGGATGAGATGAGGATGGCTTCATGACGCAGGTGCGGGACAACACGGTCGACGGGCTGCTGCGCGACACCGCGCGGCGCCTCCCCGAGCGGATCGCGGTCCGCTACCGGACGCGGGAGTGGACCTACCGCGCGCTCGACCGGGCGGTCTCCGCCGCGGCCGCCGTGCTGACCGACGGCTACGGCTTGCGGCCCGGCGACCGGGTGGCCACCTTCGCCCACAACTGCGACGCCTACCTGATCGCCTTCCTCGGCTGCGCCCGGGCCGGGCTGGTGCACGTCCCGGTCAACCAGAACCTCACCGGCGAGGACCTCGCGCACATCCTGGACGACTGCGCGAGCGCGCTGGTGCTGGCCGACCCGGACCTCGCCCCGCTGGTCCCGGACGGGCGTCCGGTCCGGGCGCTGCGCGACGCCCCCGGCTCCTTCCTGGAGGCGCTGGCCGGGCAGGCCCCGTACGAGGGCGGCGGTGATCCGCGGGCCGTGGTCCAGCTGCTGTACACCTCCGGCACCACCGCGCTGCCGAAGGGCGCGATGATGACCCACGCGGCGCTGTGCCACGAGTACGAGAGCGCGATCGAGGCGCTGGACCTGACCGCGGACGACCGGCCGCTGCACTCGCTGCCGCTCTACCACTCGGCGCAGATGCACGTCTTCCTGCTGCCCTACCTCGCCGTCGGGGCCGAGAACACGGTGCTCGACGCCCCCGTCGCGGAAGAGATCTTCGACCGGGTGGAGGCGGGCGGGGCGGACAGCCTCTTCGCCCCGCCCACGGTGTGGATCGCCCTGGCCAACCACCCCCAGTTCGCCACTCGCGACCTGGGCGGGCTGCGCAAGGCGTACTACGGCGCCTCGATCATGCCGGTGCCCGTCCTGGAGCGGCTGCTCGCGCGACTGCCCGGGCTCGGGTTCTACAACTGCTTCGGGCAGAGCGAGATCGGCCCGCTGGCGACCGTCCTGGGGCCGGCCGAACACGAGGGCCGGATGGACTCCTGCGGGCGCCCGGTGCGCCACGTCGAGGCGAGGGTGGTCGACGAGGACGGCGCGCCGGTGCCCGACGGCACCCCCGGCGAGGTGGTCTACCGGTCCCCGCAGCTGTGCCTGGGCTACTGGAACGATCCGGAGGCGACGGCGCGGGCCTTCCGGGACGGCTGGTTCCGCTCGGGCGACCTCGCGGTGCGCGACGCCGAGGGCTACCTCACGGTGGTCGACCGGGTGAAGGACGTGATCAACTCCGGCGGGGTGCTGGTCGCCTCCCGCCAGGTCGAGGACGCGCTCTACACCCACCCGGGGGTGGCGGAGGCGGCGGTGGTCGGGCTGCCCGACGACCGCTGGATCGAGGCGGTCACGGCCGTGGTGGTGCCGCGCGGGGCGGTGACCGAGGAGGAGCTGATGGCGTACGCCCGGGAGAAGCTCGCCCACTTCAAGGCGCCGAAGCGGATCCTCTTCGTGGACGCCCTGCCCCGCAACGCCAGCGGCAAGATCCTCAAGCGCGAGCTGAGGGACCGCTACCGCTCGGGGAAGTAGGCGCCGGACCCCCGGGCCCCCGCACTGCGGAACGCCGCGGCGCGGGGGCCGCCGCATGTCCGGAGCGGCCTTTTACCCGGAGGTGCGAGGTCCGTCAAGTCCCGAATGTCCGGAACGTGACCCTCGGGCGGCGCTCGGGCCTACTGGTGATGCGGGCCTCGCCGGAAAGCGAACAAGGCGAAGGGACCGCAGGGTCCCGGATCCCCGGGACACCAGAACCCCCGATGTTCCGAGGAGAAGGCCATGAACCGCAAGACGCGCACCAACAACGTTGTCCGTACCAACCGCCGCGGATTCCGACTGGCGACGCTGTTCGCCTCGGCGGCCATGATTTCGGGAGGAGTCCTTATTCCGGCCTCGATGGCCTCGGCGGCCCCGATGCCCGCCCACGTGGCCACCGCCCTTCCGGCAGCCGGAGGCGCCGGAGGTGACGGCGGTGAAGGCGGGGGCGGCCTGATCGGCGGGGGCGGCGGCTCCGGCGGGTCCGGCGGCGGCAGCGTCACCGGCGTCGGCGGCGCCGGCGGCAACGGCGGCAAGGGCGGCACCGGTGTCCTCAGCGGAGGCGGCGGCGGTGGCGGTGGCGGCGGTGGCGAGGGCGTCATCGGCGGCAACGGCGGCAAGGGCGGCGACGGCGGCGGCGGTCTGTTCGGCGGCACCGCCGGCAACGGTGGCGGCGGCGGCGACGGCAAGCTCCAGGGCGGCAACGGCGGCAAGGGCGGCCACGGCGGCGACGGCGTCTTCCAGGGCGGCGGGGGCGGCAAGGGCGGCAAGGGCGGCCACGGCGGGCTCTTCGGCGGCATCGGCGGCGGTGGTGGCACCGGAGGCTCCAGCATCTTCTGACCGGCCCACCTGATCCGGTGATCCGACGGGGCGGGGGCCCCCGGGCCGGGGGGGGGCCCCCCCCCCCCCCCCCCCGCGCACCCCGGTACCTCACCTCACCTCACCGAAACTCACCGAAGTGGAGAACCCCATGTTCACGAGCTCCTGGCAGCGTCCGCTGGTCCTGGTGGCGGCCTCCCTGGCCTTCGTCACCGGCACGGCGTGCGCCGCGCAAGCAGCGCAGTCCCACGCTCCCGCGGGTGTCGTCTCCTCGGCCTTCTCGGCCGGACAGCCCGACCACTGCACGGGCGGCGCGGGCGGCGAGGGCGGCGAAGGGGGTCAGGGCGGTCAGGGTGGCCAGGGTGGCCAGCCCGGCCAGCCGGGTCAGCCGGGCAAGCCCGGCACGGCCGGTTGCTTCCGGTTCGAGGACCTGCCCGACAAGCCGAAGGCGGAGCTGACGGTGGTGGACCGGGTGCGCATCGTCGTGACCCTGCTGGCCGACGACACCGACGCCACGAAGGAGAAGATCGCCAAGAAGTACGAGATCTCGACCGAGCAGCTGGACACCTGGAAGAAGAACTACCTCGACGGCGACTGGTTCGCCCTGACGACAGGAACCTTCCCCGCCGCTCCGTAAGGCGGGCGGAGCGGAAGGGTCCATGGAACGAGGCCGGCGGGCCGACGAGCGGGGCAGCGGACGACGCGGGCCCGAACGGTCGGTGGCCGGCCCCACCATTTCTCGGCTAGGGAGAACCTCATGCGTGCACGATCTTGGAAGTTCAGTCTCGGTTTCGTCATCTCGACCACGGTGATCGGCGTCGGCGCGATGGTGCCCGCGGCCACCGCCGCCAGCGCGGCCCCCGCCCTGACCGTCCAGGCGGCCTCCACCACCGGCCACCGCCACGTCCCCTCTCCCGGAGGCGGCGGCAACGGGTCGGGCCTCGGCAGCCGACTCGGCGGCAAGGTCCAGGTGGGCAACGGCAGCGTCCGCGTCGGTGACAAGGTGTGCGCGGGCAACTGCAACGGAACGGTCAACGGCAGCCAGGGCGGCAGCGGCGGCGTCTGCGTCGGGCTCTGCAACGGCAGCGCCAACGGCGGCAACGGCAATCAGGGCGGGACGGGCGGCAACGGCAGCCAGGGCGGGAACGGCGGCGTCTGCGTCGGGCAGTGCAGCGGCAGCGTCAACGGCGGCAACGGCGGCAACGGTGGGGCCGCGCCGGCCGGGGGCGACGGCGGCAACGGCGGCAAGGGCGGAAACGGCGGCATCTGCGTCGGCACCGGCTGCGAGAGCAGCGGCCAGGGCGGCCGCGGCGGCGACGGCGGCGAGGGCTGACCGCCGGGTGGGTGCGGGGCACGAGGCGGGGGGGGGGTTTAACCCTCTCCGCCCCCGGGAGATGGGGAAGTAAATAGAGTG